>DAITMD010000166.1:0-5382 GCA_036835345.1 Sandarakinorhabdus sp.
TGCCGCTGGGCGACAATGTCCGCAGCCGCATCACCGCCTTCTATGGCACCTATGACGGCAATATCTTCAACGATGCGGCGAACGTGAACCGCCGCGTCAACGGCTATGAACGCTATGGCGTGCGCGGCATCGTGGAAGCCGACCTGGGCGAGCGCGTGAAGTTGACGGTCATTGCCGATTGGCGCCGTGCCGATGATGACTGCTGCGCCGAAGTGATTGGCACGCAGCCCACCGGTGTGGCGGCGCTGGCGCTGGCCGGCATCAACTTCGAGGGCGACCGGACCCGCACTGTGCGGCACAATCTGGTCACCCGCACCGAAGAGGAAAGCTATGGCTTTTCAGGCCAGCTGGACGTCGAGATCGGCACCCACACGCTGACCTCGATCACCGCCTGGCGCAGCTATGCCAACCGCGAAATCCGCGAAGGTGACTGGGTGGACGGCGCCTTTGCCGGCCTGGTGCAGCTGCATGATGATGGCCCGCAGACCGGCACCACCTTCAGCCAGGAACTGCGCCTCACCTCGCCGGCCGATCAGGCCTTCACCTATGTGCTGGGTGCCTTCTACAGCCGCGCCGATACCGAACGCACCTTCACCCGCACCGTGGTGCGCTGCGGCGCCGCGCCCACGCCGCTGGCGCTGGTCGCCTGCGACCAGCCGGGCTTCCCCAGCGAAACGGTCAGCGGCACCGCCACCTTTGGTTCCACCTTCGACAATTATGCCCTGTTCGGCCAGGGCAGCTATGCCATTACCGAACGGCTGAAAGCCATCGTCGGCCTGCGCTTCACCAAGGATGATCTGTCGGTGTTCCACAGCCGCGTGGCCACGCCCAACATTGCCGGCCTGCCCGGCATCGCCCGCAATTTCGATGCCGGCGTGTTCGCCACATCGAACAACGGCACCAACAATGGCGATCCCACCGCCAGCAACGGCGTGCCGTTCCGCACTGCCACCGATGCCACCAACCTGTCGGGCAAGGCCGGTCTGCAATATGAATTCAGCGACGACATGATGGGCTATGGCAGCTACACCCGCGGCTACAAGGGCCCGGCCTACAATGTCTTCTTCAATCTCAATCCCACCGGCACCAACGTCATCGATCCGGAAATCGCTGACTCGTGGGAACTCGGCCTGAAGAACACGCTGTTTGGCGGCCGGCTCACCCTCAACCTGGCGGCCTTCTATGCCAAATATCGCAATTTCCAGGCCAACAACCCGGATCTGATCGAAGGCGTGGTGGTCACCCGCTTCACCAACGCCGGCAATGTCTCCACCCGCGGCGTCGAGCTGGATTTCCTGTGGCGTCCGGCCAAGGATCTGAACATCGGCGGCGGCCTCACCTTCACCGATGCCCAGGTGGATGCGTTCCGCGCACCGCCGGGCGCTTCGGTGATCCCGCCCGGCACGCCGCTGGGCTTTGCGCCGCGCTGGAAGGGCAGCCTGGGCGGCGACTATCGCTATCGCAGCGGCGGCCCCATTGATTTCACCCTGGCCGGCAATGTCTCCACCCAATCCAGCCAGCTGTCGCTGTTCGATGCCAATCCGGCGGTGCGCGCGGCCGGCACCATCGGCGCCTACAGCCTGGTCGACGTGCAGTTCGGCATCGCGGAGAAGGAGGACAAGTTCCGCCTGACCTTCATCGTCAAGAATCTGTTCGACAAGAGCTTTGCCGCGCAGATCACCAACGGCGGCCCCGGCGGCGCCCTGCGCTACCTGATCCCGCGTGAGGCGGATCGCTATTTCGGGATTACGGGCCGGGTGAATTTCTGATCGCAGCCGGGCGCATCGCAGCCGGGCGCGAAAATAGCGCAGCTATTTTCCGGCTCCGGCAAGATCGGACGGCGAGCGAAAAGGGCGGGGCATTCCCCGCCCTTTTTGACTCGTCCGACGGCGCGGCTCTGCCGCGCACTTCCCTGCTTCCTTCCTGCCTCGGCACCCCCAGCGGACTCGGCGGCTTCGCCGCCGGCCGCGCCCGCAAGCGCCCTACTCCCCGGCCGCAGCCTCAATCGCATCCATCGCCTCATCCGACAGCCCGAAATGATGCCCCACCTCGTGCACCAGCACATGGGTGACCAGCGCCTCCAGCGTATCTTCGCCTTCGGCCCACAGATCGAGCAGCGGCCGGCGATAGAGGAAGATCATGTCGGGCAGCGCGCCGGTGGGCATGTCCCCCTTCATGCCGACATGCCGGCCCCAATAGAGGCCCAGCAGATCCCACGGGCTGTCCAGCGCCATTTCGGCCATCACTTGCGCATCGGGAAAATCCTCCACGCGCAGGATCACGCTGGCCAGATGCTGGCGGAACAGCGCCGGCAGCCGCTCCACCGCTGCTTGTGCAAGGCGTTCAATATCGGCAAGGGTCGGGGCGCTCAGCATGGTTCCCATGTAGGAAGGATGACCGATATGGTCGAGAGACTGGACGATCGCGCCCGCGCCGCATTGGCGGCAGAGCTGCCGGCGTGGCAGCAGGACGGCGAGACGCTGAAGCGCAGTTTCAGGTTCAAGGATTTCAGCGAAGCCTGGGGCTTCATGAACCGCGTGGCCCTGCTGGCCGAGCAGCAGGACCACCACCCGGAATGGTTCAATGTGTACAGCCGGGTGGAGATAACACTCACCACCCATGATGCCGACGGGCTGTCAGCGCGCGATGTGCGGCTGGCCAAGGCCATCGACGCGCTGCTTTAGGCCGTGAACTCATAAATCCGCTGCCCCGGCACGGTCCTGAGAGCCCCGGCACGAGTGAGTGAGCGCAGCGGCGGTAGCAGAGCTACCGCTCAAGCGAAGCGAGCGCTGTGCCGGGGCTCTCAGGACCGCCCTTCGGGTTGCCCAGAGCAACGAAATGGCGTCGTCGCCGCGCCTTGCCGGGGGGCAAAGCCCCGCCTGCGGCCCGGCTCCTAGCCATTTCGCTGCTCTGGGCAATGACGGGGTAGCGGATTTGTGAGTTCACGGCCTGGATGCAAAAAGGGCAGCGCCTTGCAGCACCGCCCCGTTGCAGCCGATATGCGGCCGATCAGCCTTCGGATTCCACCGTCGGCGCGCCGGGGCCGTTCTTCTTGATCGATTCGATGGCGTTCACGGCCGAGGATTTCTGCGAATAGCCCTGCGTGGAGAACATCACTTCGCTGTTGTACATGAAGCGCACGCGATACTCGCCAGCCTTGTCCTTGTAGATTTCGAACTTGTGGGCCATTTCGCCTCTCCTCCCCAGTGTCGATTGCGAAGCTAGAGCCAGTCAGCCGCTGCGTCAACCGGCGGGGAGCAGGCCATAAATCACGCAGCTTTGCGCCGAAACTTCGCGCAGTGGCGGTTGCAGCGTCACCTGAACCTGGCTCGCGCGCTGCTCCAGCGACGGCGGCGCGGCCGGCGGCGGCGGGGCTGGAACCCGGTTGGCCTTCACCATCATCTGCGGCGGATCGATATCGGTGGCCGGCGGCGATCCGCCATAGGCCGGCCAGCCGGCCAGCACCTGCGTTTCGCACACGCTGCCCGACGGATCGATGATCTTCGCCGCGCCCAGCCGCGATCCGGCCGCCGCCGTGGCCAGCCGCGCGCGCCGCGCCGCATCCTTCACCGCCGCCTCATAGAGGAAGGTGTTGAGCTCGTTGTCGGGCTGCAGGCTGAACGAAGGCCGGTCGATGGCAGAAGGCTGCGCCGCCACCGCCAGCCGGTAGGCGCGCTCCAGCAGCGCCATGTCGCGCACTTCGATCAGCAGGATCGCGGTCACCTCATAGGCATCGATCCGGTCGGCGCGCTGGTTGTCGACCAGGCTGCCATCCTTCTGCCGATACTGGTCATAGAGCGGCCGGGTCGACAGGCTGGTGGTCAGCCGCACCCGTTCGCTGCCCAGCGCCGACAGCGCCGCATCAAGCTCGCGCGCCTTGGCGGCGGCGCTGGCGGTGCCGGCGGCTGCCGTCTTTTCCACCACCGAGAAGCGCACGCCGAAGCTGGCGCGGTTCGACGGCACTTCGGTGCGGACATGGCCCATCGAGGCAATCACCGGATCCTTCATCCACCACGGCGCCGGGATGAACGGCTGGCCGATGGTGGCAGGCGGGGTCTGGGCGATTGCGGGTGCCGCGAGCAGGGTGGCGGCGAGGAGGAGGCGTGTGTGGTTCATGTGCCTGACAGTGAAACTCAAGTGGTTGCGGCTTGATGAACGGGGCGGAGGAAATTGCCTGTCCTACAGGGGCCCGGTCTGTCATGGTGGCGGAGCGGGATGGTCTGAGAAAGATATGTGATTTTCGCTGGAACCCCACCGGAATCGTCAAGTGTGTCAAAATTGGCGTGCGATCCGTTCTTTGATAATTGGGTTGTGTGGGCACGGCCGGCGGCGGAGCCGCCGAGTCCGTTTCGGGTGCGAGGGAAAGAAGAAAGGAATAGCGTGGCCAAGCCACGCCGTCGAACGAGTCAAAAAAGGCGGCTTGAGAGCCGCCTTTTTCGCTCGCCGGCCGATCTTGCCGGAGTCGGAAAATAGCTGCGCTATTTTCGCGCCCGGCTGCGATTACCGAGGCGCCATCCGGATTCCGCCGTCCAACCGCACATCCTCGCCGTTGAAATAGCTGTTCCGGCACATCTCCACCGCGAGGCTCGCATATTCCGCCGGGCCGCCCAGCCGCTTGGGGAACAGCACGGTCGCAGCCAGCGCCGCCTTCACATTGTCCGGCGCGCCCTGCAGCAGCGGCGTGTTGAAGATGCCGGGCAGGATGGTGTTGACGCGGATGCCCTCAGCGGAAAGATCGCGGGCGATCGGCAGGGTCATGCCCACCACGCCGCCTTTCGATGCCGAATAGGCCGCCTGCCCGATCTGGCCATCTTCAGCCGCCACGCTGGCGGTGTTGACAATGGCGCCGCGCTCACCGTCTTCCAGCGGCGGCAGGGTCATCATCCCGGCAGCGGACTTGGCGATGCAGCGGAAGGTGCCGACCAGGTTGATCTGGATGATGCGATCAAAGGCATCGATGGGGAAATGCTTGATGCTGCCGTCTTCCTTGGAACGGCTGGCGGTCTTGATGGCGTTGCCGGTGCCGGCGCAGTTGATCAGGATGCGCTCCTGCCCAACGGCGGCGCGGGCCTTGGCAAAGCCGGCATCCACCGAGGCATCATCGGTGACGTTGACGTTGCAGAACACGCCGCCGATCTCGGCCGCCACCGCCTCGCCCTTTTCGGCGTTCATGTCGAATATGGCGACCTTAACGCCGTGGCTGGCCAGCAGCCGTGCCGTGGCCGCGCCCAGGCCCGAGGCACCGCCAGTGACCACGGCCGTCAAACCTTCCAACTGCATATCATCCTCCCAGGTTGCTGCCTTGGCTTATGGGCAGGGGCGCGCCAGCCTGCAACCTTGGCAAAGCGTCAGCCCCTTTTGCAGCTGTCAAAGCGTCAGCCC
>DAITMD010000167.1:0-5378 GCA_036835345.1 Sandarakinorhabdus sp.
CAGCAGCTGCCAGTCCGGTCGGGCAGCGGCCACATCGGCGCGTGCCGCCTTCAGGCCGTTCACCCGCACGTCCAGCGGCGCGCGGTCCAGCAGCGCGGCCAGCTGCCGGTCCACATCATCGCCAAACCGCTGCGCCAACGCGCTGCGCAGCCACGCCGGGGCCAGGCCCTGCGCTGCCTCCGCTTCCAGATTAGTGAGAGCCGGCGGCGCGTGGCCGCCGTCGCCGAACAGCGCCAGCAGATCGGGCGCATGGGCCCGCGCATGGCCGATCATCGCGGCGCGGCCGCTGGCCGGCAGTTCGCCGGCGCTGCGGATGGCGGCGAACACCAGATCGCGCACCGCCCGGCGATCCTTCGATCCGGCATAGCGGCGGGTAGAAAAATATCGCTGGAACACTGTGTCGGCCGCAGCACCGCCTTCGCGGGCGGCGGTGACCACGGCGTCCAGTATCTCGATGGCGGCGGCCAGCCGCGCTGCGGGCGTCACCGCCTCAGCCGCCGGTTGGATAATTGGGGGCTTCGCGGGTGATGGTCACGTCGTGAACGTGACTTTCCTTCAGGCCGGCATTGGTGATGCGGATGAACTCGGCGCGTTCCCGAAACGCCGCCAGCGTGGCCGATCCGGTATAGCCCATGGCCGCCTTCACCCCGCCCACCAGCTGGTGCAGCACGTTGGATGCCGGGCCTTTATAGGGCACCTGGCCCTCGATGCCTTCCGGCACCAGTTTCAACTGATCCTTGATGTCCTGCTGGAAATAACGGTCGGCACTGCCGCGCGCCATGGCGCCCACACTGCCCATGCCGCGATAGCTCTTGTAGGTGCGGCCCTGCCACAGGAACGTCTCGCCCGGCGCTTCCTCGGTGCCGGCCAGCAGGCTGCCCACCATCACCGCGCTGGCACCGGCGGCCAGCGCCTTGGCCACATCGCCGCTGGTGCGCAGCCCGCCATCGGCGATCACCGGGATATTGCGCGCCCAGGCCGCTTCGGCAGTATCGATCACCGCTGTCAATTGCGGCACGCCCACGCCGGCCACCACGCGCGTGGTGCAGATGCTGCCCGGCCCGATGCCCACCTTGATGCCATCGGCCCCGGCATCGATCAGCGCCAGCGCGGCTTCGGCGGTGGCGACATTGCCGGCAATCACCTGCGCGTTGTTGCTCAGTTTCTTGATGCGCGTGACGGCAGCCGCCACCATTTCGCTGTGGCCGTGCGCGGTATCGACCACGATCAGATCGCATTCGGCATCCAGCAGCGCCTCGCTGCGGGCAAAGCCGGCATCGCCCACGGTGGTGGCGGCGGCAATCCGCAGCCGGCCGGCTTCATCCTTGGTGGCGCTGGGGTGATTCACCGCCCGCACGATATCCTTCATGGTGATCAGGCCGATGCAGTGGCCGTCATCATCGACCACGATCAGCTTTTCGATACGGCGGTTGTGCAGCAGGCGGCGCGCTTCGGCTTCGGTCACGCCGGGGCGCACCGTTATCAGATTTTCGCGGGTCATCAGCTCGTGGATCGGCTGCGCATCATTTTCGGCAAAGCGCAGATCGCGATTGGTGACGATGCCCACCAGCCGTCCGGGCGCGCCGCCGGGGCCCACCTTTTCCACCACCGGAAAGCCCGAAATGCCGTGCTGAGCCATCAACGCGCGGGCATCGGCCAGCGTCTGGTCGGGCGTCAGCGTGATCGGGTTGACCACCATGCCGCTTTCGAACCGCTTCACCTGCCGCACCGCCAGCGCCTGTTCCTCGATCGACAGGTTGCGGTGCAGCACGCCAATCCCGCCCAGCTGCGCCATGGTGATCGCCATATTGGCCTCTGTCACCGTGTCCATCGCCGCCGACAGGATCGGGATGTTCAAGGAAATCCCACTGGTGATGCGGGTGGAGGTATCGGCCATGCTGGGCAGCACGGCGGATGCCGCCGGCACCAGCAGCACATCGTCAAAGGTCAGCCCCAGCCTTGGTTCCTTTATGCGGGATGGCATGGGCGGCGACTCCTGACGTGCGGGCGGACGGTTGACGGTGGGCCTCCATAGGGGCTGCCGCCCGACATGAAAAGAGCGCGCCGCATTGCTGCGGCGCGCCCGGTTCAGTCAGGCCCGATGGCTCAGGCGGCGATCAGCGTCTGGTAGAATTGCGCCATCGACGCGCGCGGGCCGGCCTTCACGGCCGCAAAGGCAGCCTTCGCCTCGTCCTTCTGGCCCAGCGCCATAAGCGCCGCGCCCAGCCGCAGCTGCACCGTGTCCTGATCCACCTGTGCGTTGCCGATCAGGCCCTTGTAATAGGGCACCGCCTTGTCGTTCTGGCCCATGCTGGCCAGCGTGTCCGCCACCACCAGCGCGATGCGGGGGGACGTCTTGGCTTCACGCTCCAGCGCCGGCAGGCCGGCCTTCACCTCGGTGTTCTTGGTCGCCGCCAGGGCGATGAATTCCTTGATGTTGGGACGGTTGGTATCGATCAGCTTCTTGGCGGTGGCTTCCTTCAGGGCGAAATCGGCTTCGGTGGGCATGCCGCGATCGATGGCGGCATCGGCATATTCCAGATAATTGCCGGCCGTGGTCAGCGCGCCGGCAGCGCGCATCAGCCGCCCCCAATCCAGCAGCATGTTGTTGTCCTGCGAGCCACTGCGCTGCTTGGTCAGCTCGATCGCCAGATTATAGCTCTTGGGCTCAGGATAGGCCTTCACCCAGCTGAGCAGCGATGGCTGGATCTTGTCGTCCATCTTGGCATCGATCACCGTCTGGGCGCGGAATTCATACCAGCTGCGATCGCCCTTCTGGCCGGCGGCTTCGCGGGTTTCGATGGCCTTGGTGAGCAGTTCGACCACGCGCGGACGGCCGCCGGCGGCGCTGTGCACGCTGGCCGCCTGCACGATCATGTCCACATCATCGGGCTGTTGCGCGATGTAAAAATCATACCATTTGGTGGCCTTGGGATAATCCTTGCGGTTCGATGCCAGGCCGGCGATGAACTTGGAGAAGTTGAGCTTTTCCTCGGCCGAGATCGACGGCGCCTCGACCGCTTCGGTCAGGCCTTCTTCCAGCTTGATATTGTCCTTCAGCGTCTGCGCCGAAAACAGCTTGAGCTTGGCCAGGATCAGCGCATCGTCCACTTCGGTGCGCGGCACATCCTTGGCGGCATCCAGCTTGGCGATGGCACCGGCATGATCGCCGGCCTGCTGCGTTTTCTGCACGTCCATCACCACGGCCAGCACCGGCTTGGACAATTTGGGCGGCTTGGGCTTTTCCTCTTTCTTCTGGGCCAGGGCCGGCGCGGCGGTGACCATCGCGGTTCCGGTTAGCAACGTCAGCGCCAGAGCAGCAGCTGCGAACTTCATCTTCGTCTCCCCTTGCGGATGTCGTTGGTGCGCGAATTGGCTAAGCCGTCGCAAATCCGCCGTCAACTGGCAGCAGCGGCAGGCCGCCACCTTGGCGACTGGACGCCCTATGCCTGTGCCAGAATGAACAGCGCCTGAGCAGCCGCAGCAGAGCATCCGCCACTTGTCGCCAGGCGGCGGGCAGGCGAATATGGCCGGCGATGACTGCGCTGGCTGCCCCTCCCCAACCTGATCTGCCACCGGCTGAACTGCCGCAGGCCGGGCTGCCGCTGCAATTTCGCCTGGCCATGGCGGCATCGCTGCTGATGGGCCTTGCCTATCTGCTGGCAGCGCCGCTGCTGGACGGGCCGGCGCATGTGCTGCTGAAGGGCAGCGGCGTGGCCCTGCTGGCGCTGGCGGCGCTGCAGGTGCCGGTGGCGGGCGCGGGCTGGCTGACGGCGGTGATGCTGCTGGGGGCGATCGGCGATGTCCTGCTGGATGTGCAGGGCCTGTTTCTTGCCGGCGCCGGCAGCTTTGCGCTGGGCCATGTTGTGGCCATGGTCTTTTATGCGCGGCACCGGCGGCCGGCCGTGCCGACGCAGCGGCTGATGGCGGCGGCGCTGATCCTCTATGGCCTGGCCATGCCGCCGCTGCTGTCCCCGCCGGATGTGCCGTTCGGGCTGATGATGCTCTATGCCGTGCTGCTGTGCGGGATGGCGGCCAGCCTGTGGCTCAGCCGTTTTCCGCGGCTGGCGGCGATGGGCGCATTGGGCTTCGTGCTGTCCGATACGATCCTGGTCTACCGCATGGGCGGCGGCCAGCTGCTCGGCCCGGCGCTGGACGGCGCGCTGGTCTGGGGAACTTACTTTGGCGGCCAGTGGCTGATCACGCTGGGCGTGGCGCGCGGGTTGCTGGCGCGCGCCGCCCGCGGCGCAGACTGATCAGGCCGGATCGGCCGGCGTCATCCCTGCCTCTGCGGTGCTGTCATCCGCCTCGGCGGGGATCAGCGCGGCCGAAACCACGGTTTCATCATCTGCCACCTTGAACAGAGTCACGCCCTGCGCGGCGCGGCCCATGATGCGGATATCGGCAGCGCGGATGCGGATCAGCTTGGCCTGATCGGTCACCAGCATCACGTCATCATCGTCATGCGCGGTAAAGCTGGCCAGCACATCGCCATTGCGGTCGCTTTCGGCGATGTTGCGGATGCCCTGCCCGCCGCGGCCGGACTGGCGATATTCAAAGGCGCTGCTGCGCTTGCCATAGCCATTGGCGGTCACGGTGAGGATGAACTCCTCGGCGGCGGCAAACTGGCCCATGCGGGTTTCCGACAGGATGTGCTCGCTTTCGCCGCCCTTCCACGCGGCCGCCTTCAGATAATCCTCGCGTTCCTGTGGAGAGGCATCAAAACCCTTCAGGATCGCCATGGAGACCACTGCATCGCCCTGGCCCAAGGTCATGCCGCGCACACCGGTTGAGGTGCGCGACACAAATTCGCGCACATCGTCCACCGGGAAGCGAATGGCCTTGCCGCTCTTGGCCGCCAGGAACACATCGTCGGCGGCATCGCACAGCGCCACACCGATCAGCTTGTCATCATCGCCATCCTCGAACCGGATGGCCAGCTTGCCGGCGGTCGGCACGTTGGTGAAGGCATCCATGGCGTTCCTGCGCACGCTGCCATGGGCGGTGGCGAACATCACGTGCAGGCGGCCCCATTCGGCCTCGTCCTCCGGCAGGGCCAGCACGGTGGTGATGGTTTCCCCGTCGGCCAGCGGCAGCAGATTGTTCAAGGGCTTGCCCTTGGCGGTCGGCCCGCCCTGCGGCAGGCGCCACACCTTCAGGCGATAGACCTTGCCGGCGCTGGAGAAGAACAGCACCGGGTTGTGGGTGGAGGTGACCAGCAGCGTAGTCACCGCATCTTCATCCTTGGTGCCCATGGCGTTGCGGCCCTTGCCGCCGCGGTTCTGCGCGCGATATTCGGCCAGCGCCACCCGCTTGATCCAGCCGGACAGGGTGACGGTGACCACCATGTCCTCACGCTCGATCAGGTCTTCGTCTTC
>DAITMD010000168.1:0-5373 GCA_036835345.1 Sandarakinorhabdus sp.
GGCCGCCGATCTGCTGGGTGAAGCGGCCACGTTGCCGCCAGCCGGCAAGCCGTTGGCGCTGGTGATTGCACCCACCCGCGAACTGGCGCTGCAGGTCGCATCAGAACTGGCCTGGCTTTATGCCCCGGCGCGCGGCCGCATCGTGACCTGCGTGGGCGGCATGAACCAGCAGACCGAACGGCGGGCGCTGGCCTCTGGCGCGCATATCGTGGTCGGGACGCCGGGCCGCCTGCGCGATCATCTTGAGCGCGGCGCGCTGATGCTGGATGGCCTGAAGGTCGCGGTGCTGGATGAAGCCGACGAA
This sequence comes from Sandarakinorhabdus sp., assembly GCA_036835345.1. Classification (GTDB taxonomy): domain Bacteria; phylum Pseudomonadota; class Alphaproteobacteria; order Sphingomonadales; family Sphingomonadaceae; genus Sandarakinorhabdus. The sequence goes on from DAITMD010000168.1 coordinate 305, forward strand.
ATGCTCGACATGGGCTTTCGCGAGGATCTGGAAGAATTGCTGGATGCCACGGCACCGGCGCGGCGCACCTTGATGTTTTCGGCCACCATGCCGCGCCCGATGGCGGCGCTGGCCAAGGCCTATCAGAGGGATGCGCTGCGCATCACCACTGCTGGCGAAGCGCGCGGGCATGGCGATATCGCCTATCAATGTGTTGCGGTGGCGCCGGCCGATATCGAGGCGGCGGTGGTGAATATCCTGCGCCTGCACGAAGCGCCAACCGCCATCCTGTTCTGCGCCACGCGTGACAATGTCCGCCGCCTGCACGCCAGCCTGACCGAGCGCGGCTTTGCCGCCGTGGCGCTGTCGGGCGAGCACAGCCAGTCCGAACGCAATCAGGCGCTGCAGGCCCTGCGTGATCGCCGGGCGCGGCTGTGTGTGGCGACCGATGTGGCCGCGCGCGGCATCGATCTGCCCAGCCTGTCGCTGGTCATCCACGTCGAACTGCCGCGCGATCCCGAAGTGTTGCAGCACCGATCGGGCCGCACCGGCCGCGCCGGCAAGAAGGGCACCGCCGTGCTGATCGTGCCCTATCCGGCGCGGCGGCGGGTGGAGCGCATGCTGCACGGCGCCAGCATCAAGGCCGAATGGCTGCCGGTGCCCGATGCCAAGATGATCGCCGTGCAGGACCGCGAACGGCTGATTGCTGAGATCGGAACCAGCATCGGCGCGCTGGACGAGGAAGACAAACGGCTGGGCGAAGAGCTGATGACCCGCCACGGCGTGGACGAGATTGCTGCCGCGCTGGTGCGGGTGCACCGGTCCCGGCTGCCACAGGCGGAGGAATTGATCGACGCCGGCCCGGCACCGCGCCCGGAACGGCGTGAGCGTATCGAGCAGCATCGCGGCGGCAATGATCGCGGGCGGGACGGGCAGGGCGGCGGTGAAGGCGTGTGGTTCCGGCTGGACGTGGGCCGCAGCCAGAATGCCGATCCGCGCTGGATCATTCCGCTGCTGTGCCGGCGCGGCGGCGTGACCAAGCCGGATATCGGCGCCATCCGCATTGGCCCTTCGGAGACACTGGTGGAAATCGCGCCCGACATGGCGGAGCGCTTCATGGTGTCGCTCAAACGCCACGCATCGCGGGCCGGCCGCAGCGCCGAGGATCAGATCGCCATCATTCCGGCATCAGGCGGCCCGCCGCCGCGTGGGCCGAGGCCGCAACTTCGCCCGGCGCAGCGCCCATCCGGTGGCCCGCCGCCAGCGCGCCGGCCGCCGAACAAGCCGCCCTATCGGCCATAATCCAGCCGCGCAGTGCCATTGGCCTCAACCGGCAGATGAAGGCCCTGGCCCAGTACCAGCACGCGGCCATGATGAACCTCGCGCAATTCGGCTGACAGGCGGAACTTGCCGACCTTTATGTCGGTCAATGCCTTGTCGATCCTGGTCAGCAGCTTGCGATAGTCACGGGTCAGATCCTGGATCAGCGCCTCCTCGATGGTTTCGCGCAGGGCATCGGAACCGGCCACGGCCACCAACACCGGCAACTGCACATCATCGCTGCCGCCGCTGATCAACTGAATATCGCGGATCAGCACCCGCTCGCTGTCGGGCGCGGTTTCGGCGCGCGCCGTCAGCCACACCCGGCCGCGCGTGTCGAGCATATCGCGTTCGCCGCGCGCCGCCACATCAATGCCCAGCGCCAGCCGCCCGCCACCGGTGGCATACAGGGTCGGGCGGCCGAACGTCACGCTCACGCGCCCCTGATCCGGCAGCGTGATGCCCCTGGCCGAAAGCTTGCCCAGCGCCTTGGCCAGCACCGCCTCCAGCGTGGCGAAATCCGAAAGCACGGCGATAGACATTGTGAAGCCGGTGCCTGCCTGCGACGTGCCGATGGGCGGCATCGGCGTGGGCTGCGGGCGCGGCGGCGCCGGGCCCAGCTTCACCTCGGCAATGGCATCCAGCACGGCATCGATCCGCAGTTGATCGCCTTCCACGCTGATACCGGCAAAATCCAGCCGCTGCGGGGTGAGGCGCAGCCATGCCTGGGGGTTGCGGCGATTGATCGACTCCACCGTGAAGCCGCTTTCCCAGACGCCCGCCAGCCTGTCCCGGATCGGCAATGCCGCCAGCTTGCCGGCCAGTTCGGTTTCCGCCCTGGCCAGCATTGGCGCCAGTTTTTCGTCCACCTTTTCGGTCAGGCGGATGTGCTGGCCTAGGATGGTGACGCCCGGTTCCTGCCGCCAGTCATAATTGAGCTGGATGCGCGCCGCGAGATGGCCGTCCGGCAGCAGATAAGGCTTTACGTCTGCGGTCACGACGGCCTTGGCGGTGGCGGTTTCCTGCCGGATGATGCCGCCGATATCGCGGGCGCTGATTTCGGCAGAAATCGGCAGCTCCAGATGCAGTGTGCTGCCGCGGCTGCTGAGCCGGATCGGCCCGCGCAGCACGGTGCCGACGATGCGGCACTTGATATCCGGGGTCACTTTCACCTTGCTGCCGAACAGCTTTACCCGGCCGCCCTGCACACAGGTCTTGCCCGGCTCGTCGATGCTCCACAATGTTCTGGGCACGGCGGTTTCCATTGCCGTCTGAAGCAGCGCAATCGGCACGCGCACCGGCAGGGCGATGCTGGAAGCCGGAGAGGTGGGCAGCGGCTGGGCAGCGGCCCGCGGCGGTGCCTTGCCGGTCACGGCATCGCTCACGGCGTGCAGGGTCGTCCAGACCAGCAGCGCGATTATGATCGCCGCCACTGCCAGGCCGCCGCCCAGCCATAAGGCACGCTGCCGGGTCACACGGCCGTGAGGGCCAGCAGCGCGAAGCTGGCCAGCCAATGCTCCCCGGCATAATCGCCGGCAATGTGGGGCAGGGCGGCCGCCAGATGGGCTTCGGCTGCGGCCAGCAGCACCGGCGTTTCCGGCGCGCGCGGCCCCAGCACGCCGGCAATGCGGCGCAGGCACCAGGCCCGCGACAGGTTGAGGCCATCCAGATGCGCGATCTTGCCGTCACTGCGGTCGGACACGGTGGCGGGTGTGAACAGGCTGGCTGGCTGGCGCTGTTTCAGGCCGGGCAGAAAGCGGCGCAGCCACGGGCGGAACTCTGCCGGCGGCAGCAGCGTGGCCATCGCCAGCGCTTCGATCAGGGCCGGTGACAGGAAGGCATCGCCATCCGGTTCCCACGCCTGCGCGCGCACATCCTTGCCGTACCAGCCGCGCGCCCGCGCGGCCATCTGATCGATCAGCGGCGGGCCATGATCGCGCGCCCATTGGCTGATCAGCACCAGCGCAAAGCCTGTATTGGCGTGGGTGCCGGTGCGGATGGGATAGGTCATCAGCGGCAGATGCCCACGCCAGCGCTGGGCAAAATCCTGGGCCAGCGGCTCAAGAATATTGGCCAGAGGATTGTTTCCCCGTGACATTTCGGCATGCAGCGCCAGCAGCCAGGCCCAGCCATAGGGGCGTTCGAAGCCCTTGCTGTCCGTCCGCATCAGGTAGGCGCGTTCGGCGGCAATCTTTTCCGGCGTGAAGGTGGCGGCGGCCAGTGCGCGCGTATCGGCGGCGCGGGCATGGCCGGGGAAGCGGTGCAGCAGCGTGAACAGCAGCCACCAGCCGTGCACGCAGCTGTGCCAATCAAAACTGCCGAAGAACACCGGATGCAACTGACGCGGCGTGCGGGCATCGGCATCGCTGGCCAGCACATGATCCAGCTTGTGGGGATATTCGCGCGCCACATGGCCCAGCCCGATGCCAGCCATGCGGGCAGCTTCGGTTTCGTTCAGCGTCATGGAAAGGCGAACCCCCAGATCAGCGCAGTGTTGAATATCCACAATATCACGGCCGTAGGCCACTGTGCGCGGATTACGGCATAACGATCAGGAAGGGCCAGCAGCGCCGCCGGCACGATATTGAAATTGGCCGCCATCGGCGAAAGCAGCGTGCCGCAGAACCCCGCCAGCATGCCCACCGCGCCCACCACCACCGGGTTGGCGCCCATGCCCAGCACCAGCACCGGCAGGCCGATGCCGCCCATCAGCACCGGGAAGGCGGCAAAGGCGTTGCCCATCAACATGGTAAACAGCGCCATGCCGCCGGTGAAGGCCAGCACGGCGGCCAGCCGGCTGCCTTCGGGGATGGCCATCGGTGCCAGGCTGCCAACGATATCGCCCACGCCGGCCAGGCCGAACACCATCCCAAGGCTGGCCAGCAGCTGCGGCAGGATCATCGCCCAGCCGACGCCTTCGGCCAGCCGCCGGCCTTCCTCGACGGCGGCAATGGCCGGCGCGCGCAGCCACAGCAGCAGCGCCGAGGCGGCCAGCACGGCGCCAAGGCCAAGACTGATCAGCGTGACCTGTTTCGGATCGACCAGCCCGCCCGTCAGCGGCAGCAGGAAGGTGCCGGCCAGTGCAACCGCCGGCACGATCAGCGCTGGCAGGAACAGGCGGTTGCCGTGTCTTGCTGCGCTCGCCGCGCGATCGGCGGCGCTGCTGGTGGCAGGCTGGCCCTTGCCCGGCGCGCCGGCCAGCGCCAACGCAACAAGCGCCAGCACCACCATGCCATTGCCCAGATCACCCAGCGCATCGCCGGCCAGAAACTCCAGCGATATCAATCCCCAGAAGGCCGCTGCCAATACGGGCTGCCCATGCTGGCGGTCGCGCAGCGTGGCCACCGCCCAGCCAGCGAACACCAGACCAGCCAATGTATAGAGCGCCGGCAGGCCGATCATTGCCGGCCCATCCGAAGCAGGCGAAACCCGTGCACCAAAAAGGCGGCGATGGCAGTGGGGATGGCCCACACCGAAAGCTGCAGCGGCTGCACGATGATGCCGGCCCCTTCCAGAAAGCCCTTGATCAGCAGGATGGACGCGATGGCGAGGAAGATATCCTCGCCAAAAAAAAGCCCGATATTGTCGGTGGCGGCCGCCATGGCCTTCACATCATTGCGCTGTTCAGCGGTGAGGGCGGGATCGTCGCGAACTGCGGCGGCTTCGGCCATCGGTGCCAGCAGGGGTCGCACCGTCTGGGCGTGGCCAGCAATCTGGGTCAGGCCCAATGCTGCCGTGACCTGACGCAATCCCATGTAAATCAGCAGGAT
>DAITMD010000169.1:0-5333 GCA_036835345.1 Sandarakinorhabdus sp.
GCCTGACCAGAATATTCTTCAGCACCGCCAGCAGCCGCGCCGGGGCAAAGGCTTCCGCCATGGCCGCCGCCAGCGCCAGCGCCAGCGCGCCGGGCGGCGTGAGCGCCAGCGGCGTGCCGGCCGAGCTGTCGACATCGATGCCCCAGCGCCGGCAATGCGCTGCCACCCGCCGCGCCAGCACTGGATCCGGCGTGATCAGCGCGGCGCGCTGACCCTTCACTTCCAGCGCTTCGCGCAGGGCCAGCGCCGCCACCTGCGCTTCCTCGGCCGCGGTGGCACATTCCGCCAGCGCCAGCCCCTGCAACGCCGCCGCATCGGGAGCCGGCATCGCTCCAGCAGCCGCCGGGGCCAGCGCCGCCAGCAACGCTGCTGCGCGTTCGGGCGGGCCATCCAGCGCGCCCGCCGCGGCATCCCAGCGCCGCACATCGCCGCGCGTCAGGCCCAGCGCGCTCAGCAGGCGTTTGAAGGCCCAGCCGGGATGGCCGGGATCGTCGCGGCTGAGCCTGTCGGCCGGATCGGCCACCGCAATCGCGTCCCACCGCGCCTGCCCGGCCGGGCTGTCGTCGTCGTCCAGCCCCGGCAGCACCACCAGCCCCTGCGGCAGCCGCAGCACCGCATCCAGCAGCCGCACCAGCGCCGGCGTGGGCCCGGCAATGCCGGCGGCCACCACCAGCCCCTGCGGCGGTGCAGCCTGCCAGCGCGCGATGGTGCCATCGATCAGCGCTGCCACCCTGGTGGCGCCATCGCTGCCGCCATGGCCGCGCCTTGCGTCGGGCCAGGCGTGGATGATCAGATCAAGATAGGCCAGCGTGCGCTGCCAGTGAACAGCCAGATCCTGATCCAGGGCAACCTCGCGCAGCTGCTCGGGCGCAATCTCTTCGGCCAGAAGCGCATCCAGAACCTCGCCCAGCGCATCGCCCAGCCGCAGCCGCTCCACCGCCGCACTGTCGGCACCGGGCAGGCTGCCGGTCAGCTGCGCCAGTTCGAATCGCCGCAGCATTGGCGAAACCGCCGGCAGCAGCGGCGCATCGCCCGCCGCCAGCCGATCAAAACCGCCATCGTCCAGATCGCCCACCGGCACCATGCGCGGCAGCAACAGGCCGCCAGAACCGCTGCCAGCGCCATCGGGCAGACGGCGCACAAAGGCTTCGGTCAGCGCGGTGACGGCGCGGCGATTGGGCAGCAGCACCAGCGCCCGCGCCAGCGCCAGCGGTTCACCCGCGCAGCGCGCCAGCAGCCCCTCCGCAAGCGCATCGGCAAAAGCCACGTGCAACGGCACGTTGAACAGCGGCGGCGCGCAGGTGAACGGCGCAAAAGCGGGAACGGCAGTCACGCTGCCCAGCATAGCTGCCGCGCCGCCGCTGGCCAGCCCCGGATTGGGGAAACAGCGCGCCGATCAGCCGTTGGCAGTCAGGCGGCGGCGCTGCGCTGATAGCGGCTACGGACCTTTTCGGCCGTTCGCAGCGCATCACCGGCCAGCGCCAGCATCGCCTGATAGGTGCCCGGCGCAATGCCCAGAAAGCTGCGTCGGCCATCGCGCAGGCAGGCGCGGCGGATAATCAGCCCTTCACTGGTCATGCTGCTGATCCAGCGCAGCGCCGTGGTGCTGGGCACATCGGCAGCGATGCACAGGCTGGTGACCGAGGTTTCGCGCTGCCAGTAATGCGCCACCGCCAGATCGAGCAAAATGTCCCACGCCGGTTCGCCCAGCGACAGGCCGGGCAGGTGCCGGGCGCGCAGCCGGCGAATGCGGAACTGGCTTTCCAGAAAGGCGATGCAATCGGCTTCGGCCATGTCGCTGCCGATGTTGGCGGCGGCGGCATTACCGGCATTCTGGCCTACCAGCCGGTCGGCCAGAGCAGCCAGACCCTGCGCCATGTCGGCCACCTGCCGGGCGATGCCGATCGCCGGATCGCTGCCCGAGGCAGCACCAGCCACAGCGCCGGCCAGTTCCAGCAAGCTTGTCGCATCCAGAGCGTGCGGCACGACAGGCTGTCGGATCGCGCGGCCCAATTCTGCACCTTCGTGCGGTTCCTGCGTTACAATTCTCATCCTGAACACGCCCCCGTGTCATGAGTGGCGCTGCCCCGGCCACCAACGGGTGCGGACCAGCAACAATCCTGTAACAGCAGCTCAAGCCGGGAGACGCAGAGGGGCTGCTCCATAATGGACAGGGCCGCAGCGGAAATATGTTCATTAAGGTTATTGTCTGTCGACCATGCCATCAGTGGCGGCGCGTCGCCCGGCCCGGCCGGCAGCATGGCCATGCACAGCCGCGCCGCCACCGAACCGCCGCAAGCGCGCTGCGCCACCCGCCAGCCAAGCAGGCCCGCCAGCAGCATCACCGGTTCAGCCACCTGCGTTGGCAGCCCATACAGCGCCAGCAGCGGCGCGTCGGCCGAAACGGGCGGCCCTGCCGGCGCGGCCTGCGCACTCAAACTCCACTGCAAAGCCTCTGCCGCCATTGCTGTTGCCTCCCGTGCCAGAAGGGCGCCGCAACGGCCGCGCCCCGCGTGGGACAACGGCCACAGCGGCGCAGCGTTGCGCCGGGTGCAGCGAACGATCAGGTGCAATATGGTGGTTGCAGGCCCGGCACTGGCGCCGACATCAGCCTGCCAGCGTGCTCAGGTGCTCCATCGCTGCCAGGTTGAGCGGCGTCACCAGCCGGTCGAGCCCGGCACGCGCCAGCTGCCGCGCCAGCGCCGGATCATCCGTGGCAACCTGTATGACACCATCAACGCGCGCCATCCTGAGCCGCGCGCCGCGCTGCTGCTTCGCCTTGGCCGTCACGACCCGCCACCCCAAAATCTCGAACAGCAGCATGATCAGTTCGGTTTCGTCCGGCGACAGATTGTCGACAGACAGGCAGTTCCGTTCGCTCGCACCGGCCCTCACCGGTGCTGCGATCCTGGCAAGTACCACGATATTTCCCCAAACTAGTGGACCCCGAAAGCAGGGTTAACCGATGACTAACGCCGCGCCCAGCGCAACTGCCTCCACTATGGACGCTATTTCACCAAATTGGAGCCACCTGCCATTTTGAGGCAGGACGGCTATCGCCGCACCGCGCCGGCTCGACAGGAGAGCGCCGCCATGCTTCCATGGCGGCCTGACCAAAACACAGGGGAATCGCATGTTCAGCCACATCATGCTCGGCGCCAACGATATTGCTGCCTCAAAGGCCTTTTATGATGCCACCTTCGCCGCCATCGGCCCGACGCAGAGCTTCACCGATGACAAGGGCCGGGTGTTCTGGATGACGCCCAGCGGGATTTTCGCCATCAGCAAGCCGATCGATGGCCAGGCTGCGGGTTGCGGCAACGGCAGCACCATCGGCTTTGCCATGGCCAGCCCGGAAATGGCCGATGCCTGGCACGCCGCCGGCCTGGCCAACGGCGGCACCGCCTGCGAAGATCCGCCCGGCCCGCGCACCGGCCCCACCGGATCGCTGTATCTGGCTTATTTGCGCGATCCGGCCGGCAACAAATTGTGCGCCCTGCACCGGATGGGGTGATGGCCATGAAGCGCATCATCCTGATGGCGGCGCTGGTCGCTGCTTCCGCAACCGCCCAGGTGCGTGACCGCCCGGTGCTCACCCTTGATGGCGCGCGCTTGGCTGTCACCGCCGCCGAAGCCGAAGCCGTCAAGCGCGGGCTGAAGGTGACCATCGTCGTTGTCGACTTTGCCGGCGTGCCCATCGCCATGGCGCGCATGGACGATGCCAGCCTGGTCGGCGCCGAGATCGCCACGGCCAAGGCCAAGACGGCCGCCGGCTTCAACACGTCCACCGGCGTCTATGAGCAGCGGCTGCAGAAGGAGGGCGCGCTGCGCCTGCTCACCCTGCCGATCGTCGCCTCTGATGGCGGCTATCCGGTGAAGCTGGGCGGCAGGACGGTGGGCGCCGTGGGCGTATCGGGCGCAACCAGCGAAGAGGACGGCCTGATCGCCGCGGCCGGCATCAAGGCGGTGGAAGCGGCGCTCGCTGCCAGGAAATGAGCCGGGCGGGCGGCAGGTGCGCTGCCGGCCTCTTGCCGCCGGCCCCACCGCCGCGCTATTGAGGCCGCGAACAACGCCCAAGGAGAGACCGCCATACCCCCGCCCCCACGCCGTTTCATGAACACGCCGGCCCCGATGTCCGGCCCACTTTATGACGAATTCATCAAGGCTCCCAAGGTCAGGGTTATCGACCAGGATGGGGAGAATCTGGGTGTGCTCTACACGCGGGAGGCCGTGGCCATCGCGCAGGAAGCCGGGCTGAACCTTGTCGAAGTGTCGCCGGGTGCCGATCCGCCGGTGTGCAAGATCCTGGATATCGGCAAGTTCAAATACGAGACCCAGAAAAAGGCTGCCGCTGCTCGCAAGAACCAGAAGACGCAGGAGATCAAGGAGATCAAGATGCGTCCGAACATCGACGAGCATGATTATCAGACCAAGATGAAGGCCATCAACCGCTTCCTGGAAGACGGTGACAAGGTGAAGCTGACGCTGCGTTTCCGTGGCCGCGAGCTGAGCCATGGCGAACTGGGCCTGAAGCTGCTGGAACGCGTGCGCGACGAAACCGCAGAGCTGGCCAAGGTGGAGCAGTTGCCCCGCCTGGAGGGCCGGCAGATGCTGATGGTCATCGCACCGCGCTGAGCAGGGGGGCGCCCGATGCCCATCGAAGCGCTGAACCATGTCCAACTGGCGATGCCGGCCGGTGGTGAGGCGGCGGCGCGGGCCTTCTATGGCGATCTTCTTGGCATAACCGAAGTCGCCAAGCCGCCTGCGCTTGCGGCGCGCGGCGGCTGCTGGTTCGAGCGCGGGGCGCTGAAGGTGCATCTGGGGGTGGAGAGGGATTTCCATCCGGCCCGCAAGGCCCATCCGGCCTTCACCGTGCGGGACTTGCCGGCGCTGCGGCAAGCGCTGGCAGCCGCCGGCGTCGCCATTGTCGATGATGAGCCCTTGCCGGGCCATGACCGCTGTTATGTGCATGATCCGTTCGGCAACCGCATCGAGTTGCTGGAGCCCCTTTGACCCGGCGGCATTTGCGTTTTGGCCGGCGCCCCGCTAACGCGCCGCCATGTCGTTCTTTGCCCCCGCGCTTCATGGCACCAAGCCAGAACAATATCGCCAGCTGGCCGACCAGCTGGCCCTGCTGATCGGCGATGAGCGCGATTTCACTGCCAACATGGCCAATATGGCCGCGCTCGTCTTCCACCAGTTGCCAGATCTCAACTGGGCGGGTTTCTATCTGATGCGGGATGGCGAACTGGTGCTGGGACCGTTTCAGGGCAAACCGGCCTGCATCCGCATCCCGCTGGGGCGCGGCGTGTGCGGTACGGCAGCAGCAACCC
>DAITMD010000170.1:0-5330 GCA_036835345.1 Sandarakinorhabdus sp.
GTGCAGATGATCGAGCACGCGGAAGGCAAAATCAATGCCGCTGGTCACGCCGCCGGCCGTGATGATGTTGCCATCGAACACCGTGCGTTCCTGCACCCACTCGGCCCCGAACAGCGGCAGATACTGGCCCCAGGCCCAATGGCAGGCCGCCTTGCGACCCCTTATCAAGCCTGCGGCGGCAAGGATCAGCGAACCCGTGCACACGCTGGTCAGCCAGGTCAGCCCCGGGGCCTGCCCGCGCAGCCAGTCCAGCGCCTGGGGATCGTTCATCACCGCCGAACAGCCGAACCCGCCGGGCACGCACAGCAGATCGAACTGGCCACTGTCTGCCATCGTCACGGTGGGCATCAGCGCCAACCGGCAATCGCTCATCACCGGGGCCAGCGTGGCCGCGACATAATCCACGCTGGCACCGGGCATGCGCGAAAGCACCTGCGCCGGCCCGGTCATGTCGAGCTGGGTGAGATTGTCGTAGAGCAGGAATCCGATGCGCATTGGCTGTCTCCGATTGAGGCAACGCATAGACCGGGCGTCCGGCCAAGGCCAGCGATGCCGCATTGCAGCACATTTGCCCCTGTGCTAACCGCCCGCGTCTGTTCAACGGGCAGGCTGTTTCATGTCGAACCAAGGTGCGTCGCCGGATCCGTCCGTTCACGCTGATCACCACGGGCACCAGCAGTCTCTCGTCCGGCTGGCGCTGGGCGCCGTTGGCGTGGTGTTCGGCGATATCGGCACCAGCCCGCTTTATGCCTTCAAGGAAACCTTTGCCGGCCACCATCCGCTGGCCATGAACCAGGTCACCATCTTCGGTGTGATCTCGCTGATATTCTGGACAATGATGCTGGTGGTGACGCTGAAATATGTCACCGTCATCATGCGGGCCGACAATCGCGGTGAAGGCGGGTCGCTGGCGCTGCTGGCACTGATTTCCCGCCTGTCGCCGGGCAACACGCGGTCGGCGCGGCTGATCCTGCTGGGTGTGCTGGCCACGGCGCTGTTCTTCGGCGATTCCATCATCACGCCGGCGATTTCGGTGCTGTCGGCGGTGGAGGGCATCACCGTGGTCGAAGCGCGGCTGGGGCCGCTGGTGGTGCCGTTTGCCATTACCATCCTGGTCGCCCTGTTCCTGTTCCAGAGCCGTGGCACCGCCCGCGTGGGCGCCATCTTCGGGCCGATCGTGCTGATCTATTTCACCACGCTGGCGGTGCTGGGCATCATCAACATCATGGCCAATCCGGCGATCTTTGCAGCGCTCAGCCCCCATTATGCAGCGCAGTTCATTGCCATCGCCCCGGGCGCGGCGTTCCTTGCGCTGGGCAGCGTCGTGCTGGCGGTCACCGGGGCAGAGGCGCTCTATGCCGACATGGGGCATTTCGGCCGCAATCCAATCCGGCTGGCGTGGTTCGCGCTGGTCCTGCCGGCATTGATGCTCAACTATCTGGGCCAGGGTGCGCTGCTGTCGGCGCATCCCGAAGCCGTGGCCAATCCGTTTTTCCTGATGGCACCGGAATGGGCGCGGCTGCCACTGGTGGTGCTGGCCACGCTGGCCACCATCATCGCATCACAAGCCGTGATTTCGGGGGCCTTTTCCGTCACGCAGCAGGCGATCCAGCTTGGCTTCCTGCCGCGCATGAAGATCGTCCACACCTCCGCCTCGGCCTTCGGGCAGATCTATATTCCCACCGTCAACTGGACGCTGCTGGTGCTGGTGCTGTTCCTGGTGCTGAGCTTCAAATCATCGTCCAATCTGGCCGCAGCCTATGGCATTGCCGTCACCGGCACGATGCTCATCGATACGCTGCTGGTGGGCGTCTTGATCACCACGATCTGGCGCTGGCCGCGCTGGTGGGCGCTGCCGCTGCTGGCGGCGTTCCTGCTGGTTGATCTGGCCTATTTCGCCTCCAACCTCACCAAGGTGCCGGATGGCGGCTGGTTCCCGCTGGTGATCGGGCTGATCGGTTTCACCGGGCTGACCACCTGGTCGCGCGGCCGCGCGCTGATGCAGGAACGGCTGCGCGATTCGTCGATGCCGATCGAACTGTTCATCAAATCGGCTGCTGCTGCCGCCGCCCGGGTGCCCGGCACGGCGGTGTTCATGACCACATCGCCGGTGGGCGTGCCGCAGGCGTTGATCCACAATCTGAAGCACAACAAGATTTTGCACGAACGCATCATGATCCTGACCGTGGTGATCGATGAAGTGCCCTATGTTTCGGATGAGGATCGTATCGGCGTGCGCGATCTGGGCGGCGGCTTTTACCGCATCCTGATCCGCTATGGCTTCATGCAGGAGATCGACATTCCGGCCGTGCTGCGCACCGTGGAAAACTGCGGGCCAAAGGTGAAGATGATGGACACCAGCTTCTTCCTGTCCCGCCAGACCCTGCTGGCCAGCGACAAGCCCGGCATGGCGCTGTGGCGCGAACATCTGTTCAGCTGGATGATGCGCAACGCCGAAAGCGCGATGGATTTCTTCAAGCTGCCCACCAACCGGGTGGTGGAGCTGGGATCTCAAGTCGAGATCTAGCGCAGCGACGCGAGCGCGCGGGCCGCGCGCCGACAGGCGCAAGCTCGGCCGGCGGGGCGGCGCGCGCACCTGCGCGCCGAACCCGTTCGACGTCAGGACGCGGCTTTGCCGCGGCCCTTGCCCTCCCCTTTCAGGCAATGGGAATATTGCGCCCAAAGCCTAATCTGCCGCGCAAAGGAGAGTCCCCTCATGACCACATCCCGCGAAATCCGTCTTGCCGCCCGCCCGGTTGGCGTGCCGGCGCCAGAACATTTCGAACTGGCCTCGCGCGAATTGCCTGCACCCGGCGACGGCGAAGTGCTGGTGCAGAACAAATATATGAGTGTGGACCCCTATATGCGCGGCCGCATGTATGACCGGCCCAGCTATGTGCCGCCGTTCGCCATTGGCGAGGCATTGCAGGGCGGTGCCATCGGCGTGGTGGTGGAAAGCCGCAGCGATGCCTTGAAGAAGGGCGACATCGTCTCCTCCATGTTCGGCTGGCGCGAAGCCTTCGTGGCCCCGGCTTCGGCGCTGGAAAAGCTGGACGTGCCTTCGCGGATTCCGATGGAGACGTTCCTGGGCGTGCTGGGCATGCCGGGGCTGACAGCGTGGGCGGGGCTGCTGCAGATCGGCAAGCCAAAGCCCGGCGACACGGTGTTCGTTTCGGGCGCAGCCGGCGCGGTGGGCAGCGTGGTGGCACAAGTGGCCAAGCTGAAGGGCTGCACGGTGATCGCCAGCGCCGGCAGCGATGACAAGTGTGAATGGCTGCGCTCGCTGGGGATCGATCATGTCATCAACTATCGCAGCTGCGGCAATCTGCTGGCCGCGGTGCAGGCCGCTGCGCCGAAAGGCATCGACATCTATTTCGACAATGTCGGCGGTGAGCATCTGGAAGTGGCCATCGAGGTGGCACGGCCGTTCGCGCGTTTGATCGAATGCGGGATGATCTCCAGCTACAACGACACCGAGCCGGCGCCGGGGCCGCGCAACATCATCCAGGTGGTGGGCAAATCGCTGACCATGCGCGGCTTCATCGTGATCGAGTTTCAGGGCCTGCGCGCCGATTTCATCGCCGAAATGGGCGGCTGGATCCGGGCCGGCAAGCTGAAGTGGCAGGAAACCGTGCTGGAGGGGATCGATCAGGCCCCGGCCGCCTTCATCGGCCTGTTCGAAGGGCGCAACACCGGCAAGATGCTGGTCAAGCTATAGGCCTGTCCTACACGGCAAAAGCCTGTCATCATGCTGGAGTTCCGGCGTGTTTTCCGGGCTGATTGTTGGCGTGTCTGGCCGCGAAAAACCGCACCGAATCGTCAAGAGTGGCAAAATTGGGCAGGCTTCATCCAGTCCACGGGCTCTTTGAAACACGAAAAGATCGCAGCCGGGTCAGCCCACGGCTCGGCGCGCACTCAGCGCCAGCGCCAGCGTGCCCTCGTCCAGCCAGTCGAGCTCGCCGCCCATCGGCAGGCCCTGCGCCAGCTGGCTGACCTTCACGCCAGTGGGCGCCAGCGCTTCGGCGACATAATGCATCGTCGCCTGCCCCTCCATGGTGGCCGACAGGGCCAGCACCACCTCTTTCACCAGCCCGTCGCTGGCCCGCGCCACCAGCGGCGCGATGGCCAGATCCTGAGGCCCCACCCCGTCCAGCGCCGACAGCCGCCCGCCCAGCACATGGTACCGCCCGGAAAACAGCGCCCGATCGTCCAGCGCCCACAGATCGGCCACATCCGCCACCACACACAGCAGCGCCGGATCGCGGCGCGGATCACGGCAGATGGCACAGGGATCGCTGGTCTCCACATTGCCGCATTGCCCGCACACCACCAGATTGGCTGCCACCCCCTGCAGGGCGGCCAGCAGCGGCACCAGCGCCGTCTCGCGCTTGCGGATCAGGTGCAGCACCGCGCGCCGCGCCGATCGCGGGCCCAGTCCGGGCAGACGGGCAAGCGCGCGGGTGAGCGCATCAATCTCGGGCGAAGCCATGGCCCCTTATCGGTGCAGATTTTTACCCGCGCAACCTGTGCAGGCTTTGACACGAATGTTGGCCGGAAAGCTGTTCGCAGGCTTTGCGCGGTGCAGCATCTGGGCTAGATCGGTGCGGCATAATTGACCAATCATCCAGAGGGAGAAGGCGCCATGACCGCCATCGGACAGGACAGCCTGAACAGCCGCCGCACGCTGAACGTGAACGGCAAGGCCTATGCCTATTACAGCCTCGAAGCCGCCGCGTCGCAGCTGGGCGATGTTTCGCGCCTGCCTTATTCGATGAAGGTGCTGCTGGAAAACATGCTGCGCTTCGAAGACGGCAGCACGGTGACGGTGGCCGATGTTCAGGCCGTGGTGGATTGGCAGACCACCCGCACCTCCACCCACGAGATCAATTATCGCCCGGCGCGCGTGCTGATGCAGGATTTCACCGGCGTGCCCTGCGTTGTCGATCTGGCGGCGATGCGCGATGCCATCACCAAACTGGGCGGCGATGCGGCGCGCATCAACCCGCTGGTGCCGGTCGATCTGGTCATCGATCACAGCGTGATGGTGGATGAATTCGGCAATCCCACCGCCTTTGAAGACAATATGGCGCTGGAATATGCCCGCAATCTGGAGCGCTATGAATTCCTGCGCTGGGGCAGCGGCGCGCTGAAGAATTTCCGGGTGGTGCCGCCGGGCACCGGCATCTGTCATCAGGTGAACCTGGAATATCTGGCCAAAACCGTGTGGAGCAGTGAGGATGCGAGCGGCGCCATGGTCGCCTATCCCGATACCTGCGTCGGCACCGACAGCCACACCACGATGATCAACGGCCTTGGCGTGCTGGGCTGGG
>DAITMD010000171.1:0-5312 GCA_036835345.1 Sandarakinorhabdus sp.
CGTGGTGAACGCCCGCGCCAACCGCACCGGGTTTTTCGTGCGGCAGGCCGGCGCAGCCGACCTGTGCACGCTGCGGGTGCCGGTGCGAGAGGTGAAGTGACGCCGGTCATCAAGCTGCTACGCGCCGGCGAATGGGCGCAGTTTCAGGCGACAGGCGTGTTCGCCGGTTCGCCCGACGATCTGCGTGACGGCTATATCCACATGTCCACGCCCGATCAGCTGGCCGGCACCTACGCGAAATATTTTGCCGGGGAGGCCGGCGTGATGGCGCTGACGCTGGATGTGGAGGCGCTGGGCGAGGACGTGAAGTGGGAGCCGGCGCGCGGCGGGATGCTGTTCCCCCACCTCTACCGCCCGCTCAGGCTGGACGATATTGTCCAGCTAAGCCTGCTCTGATCGCTGCGCCGCCCTGGCGCGCCGGAAGCCATCGCGGGACTGGCAGCGCTGCCACCAGGCCAGCAGGTGCGGTCCTACCTCGTTCAGATGGCCCAGGCTTTCCGCGAACTGCAGGGCAAAGGCCACCGCGATGTCGGCAACCGTGAAGTCATCGCCGCACAGCCAGTCCCGCCCGTCGGCCAGCGCGGTTTCGGCCCAGATAGTGCGGGCGATGAACCAGCGGCGATAATCGGCTGCCACCTTGGGATTGCGGTTTTCCGGCTTTTCCAGATGCGTGTAGCGCAGCACCAAGGTTTGCGGGAAGGTGAGCGTGGCGTCACTCTGGTGCAGGAAATTGAGATAATCGCCGTAGCGCGGATCATCGGGGGCAATCCGCAGCCGCCCGGTCTTTTCGGCCAGATACTGGCAGATGGCGGCGCTTTCCGTCATCCGCACATCACCGTCGGTGAAGAACGGGATGGTGCCCAGCGGGTTGATGGCCAGATAATCCGGCGCCTGCCAGCGCGGCGGGAAGGGCAGCAGCACCAGTTGGTAGGGCAGGCCCAGTTCCTCCAGCGCCCACAGCACGCGAAAGCTGCGTGCATCGCTGCAATGCCAGAGTTTCATGGGCCGCCCCTTCATCCGCGCCGATCCGCACCCATATTCATGGGCGCTTAAACTTGGCCGCGCAATCACGGCAGGCATGAACAGGATCATCACGGCAATGGCAAAGGGCATGAAACTGGCGGGCGGCATCGCGCTGGGCGTGGGTGTGGGTGTGGCGATGGCGGTTGGCGTGTCGCAGATCACCGATACCGGCCGTGTGGCGGCGCAGATCCCGCCGATGGACACCAGCGAGCTGCCGCGCACGGTGCCGGCCGGCGGGCTGGCCTCCATGAGCTTTTCGCCGGTGGTCAAGACGGCGGCGCCGGCGGTGGTGAACATCTATACCGCCACGGTGGACCGCCGGCAGGGCGGCATGAATGACGAGTTCATCCGGCGCTTTTTCGGCGGCGCGCCGGTGCAGCCGCGCGTGCAGCAATCGCTGGGCAGCGGCGTGATCGTGGGCGGTGACGGCCTGATCGTCACCAACAATCACGTGGTCGACGGGGCGGACCAGATTTTGGTGGCGCTGGCCGATCGCCGCGAGTTCAAGGCGCGCATCCTGTTTGCCGATCCGCGGCTCGATCTGGCGCTGCTGAAGGTGGAAACCGAAGGCGCAGGCCTGCCGGTGATCCGCATGGCCGACAGTGACCGCGTGGAAGTGGGCGATGTGACCGTGGCCATCGGCAATCCCTTCGGCGTGGGCCAGACGGTGACCACCGGTATCGTTTCGGCGGTGGCGCGCACCGGGGTGGGCGTTTCCGACTGGCAGTTCTTCATCCAGACCGATGCCGCCATCAATCCCGGCAACAGCGGCGGCGCGCTGCTGGATGCGCAGGGGCGTCTGATCGGCATTCCCACCGCCATTTACAGCCGAGGCGGCGGATCGAACGGCATCGGCTTTGCCATCCCATCGAAAATGCTGCGCGTGTTCCTGAACGCCGCCGACAAGGGCAAGCTGGTATCGGGCTGGATCGGCGTGGAGGGCGAGGCATTGACCGCCGACACGGCCAAACAGCTTGGCCTCGATCGCCCCGGCGGCCTGCTGGTGACCGGCGTGGTGCCGGGCAGCCCCGGTGCCCGCGCCGGCATCCGCAGCGGTGATGTGCTGCGCAGCGTGGACGGCAAGGAAGTCACCAACGGCGGGCAGCTGCGCTATTTCCTGGCCACCGAAGGCGTCGGCAAGACTCTGGACGTGACGCTGTGGCGCGACCGCACGCAGCGCAGCGTGCCAGTGGTGCTGGCGCCGCCGCCCGAATCCCCGGCGCGCAGCCTGACCAAGATCGCCGCGCGATCAATCCTGAACGGGGTGACGGTGGGCAATCTTTCGCCGGCCTATGCCCAGGAACTGGGCGCTGGCCTGCCCGAACAGGGCGTGGTGGTGGTGGCGGTGGATGCCGGCGCGCCGGCGGCGCGCTTCCTGCGGCCCGGCGCGCTGATTGAAACGCTTGGCGGGCAGCCGGTTGCCAGCGTCGCCGACGTGGTGCGCCTGTCAGATGGCGGCGCGCTGATCGTGCGCTTTGCAGTGGGCGAACAGCGGGCGGAATGCGGGGTGAACAGCGCCGGGGGCCTGAGCTGCCGCAGCTGAAACATTGCCGCCGATTTCCGCCAGACGCAGAAGGTGAAGCCGGGTAGGGAGGCGTCATGACCTACACGCTCTCCCGCCTCGCCAGCCCCTTGGCCCTGCTACTGGCCGTCACGGCGGATGACGGCACGCTGCATGCGTTGGATTTCGCCGATTTCGAGGTGCGGCTGCGCAGCCTGTTCGCGCGGCACCATCCCGGTGCGGCGCTGGCCGATGGGCCGGCTCCGGCGGCGCTGGCCCGCGCGCTGGACGCTTATTTCAGCGGCGATCTGACCGCGCTGGATGGGCTGCACGTGGCCGGCATCGGCAGCGAGTTTCAGCGCCGTGTGTGGGCCGCGCTGCGCCGTATTCCAGCGGGCGAAACGCGCGGTTATGGCCAGTTGGCGGCGATGATCGGCAATCCCGCCGCGGCGCGCGCCGTGGGGCTGGCCAATGGCGCCAATCCGATCGGCATCGTGGTGCCCTGCCACCGGGTGATCGGCGCGGGCGGCCAGCTTACGGGCTATGCCGGCGGGGTGGTGCGCAAGGCGTGGCTGCTGCGCCACGAAGGCGCTGCAGTGCCGGTCTCAACCAGCTGACGGCGCGCTGGCGGCAAAGGCCCGCCGCCGCCGCAGCATTGCTCCCGTCAGGCCGAAACCGGCGATCAGCATGGCCCAGCTCGCCGGTTCCGGCACTGGCTGGAGGCCGGCGAAGGCGATGTTGAGATTGGGCCGTTCGTTCTGAAAGGCGCCGTTGCCGCCGGTGTTGCGGAAGGTGATGGTGCCGGTGATGTCAAGGTTGACGAAGCTGTTTGCGGTCGGCGCGAACCATTGGGTGAGCGCCGCACCGCCCGCTGCAGAAAAACTGCCGAAGTTAACGCCGTTGACGGTGAAATTGCCAATGTCGAGGGCGTTGCTGTTGGCGCCGACCTGCCGGCTGGTCAGGCTCAGGCTGAGATACTGGAAGCTGATATTTTCGCGTCCCGGCTTGGTGAAGCTGGTCGTCTCGCCGGCACCGAAGCTGCCGTTGCGATTGAAATCAAGGCTCCAGGCAATCGCGCCGGCAACGCTGTCCCAGGTCAGGCGGAAATTGTGCGGCTGGCCAAGCTGCCACACCGGGTTGCCAGCGGGGTTGAGATCGCTGCCGGGGACGACCACGCCGCCCGACAGCAACTGCGCCTCGAAATTGCCAGCACCCCAGCGCGCGCGGGCGGTGAGATCGGCGGGCACCGACGGAAATGGCGGCGACGTAATCACAACCGTGGCCTGCGCGGCGCAAGAAAACAACCCGGAGGCAGCCACCAGCAGGAACATGCGTGACATTACCAAACCTTACCAAAAATGGGCTCCCTCAAGCCCGGCTTGGTTATAGACAATAAAGGTTAATCAAGCGTTGCGGGGCCGGCGCCAAAATGGCGCCGCGGCGCGACAACAACCAGCTTGATGAGGCCGCGCTGCGCTGGACGTGCCGGCCTTCAGGCGGCGAATTCCATGATCACCGCGTCCACCGCCAGCGAATCGCCGGCTTTGGCCAGCAATTTGGCCACCACGCCGGATTTTTCGGCACGCAGGATATTTTCCATCTTCATGGCTTCCACCGTGGCCAGTGGCTGCCCGGCTTCCACCTTGTCGCCTTCTGCCACGGCGATGGAAACCACCAGGCCGGGCATCGGGCAGAGCAGATATTTGCTCATGTCCGGCGGCACCTTGGCGATCATGTGGCGGGCCAGTTCGGCGGCGCGCGGGGTGAGGGTGCGCAGCCGGTGCGCCGCGCCGCGCGTGGTGAGCATCAGGAAGCTGCCGCGCCGTTCCACGTTGATGGCAAAGCCGATGCCGTTCACATTGCCGGCAAACACCGCATCGCCCACGCGCCAGCCCGATTGCACCACCAGATCGCGGCCATCCAGCAGCACTTCGTGGCTGCCGGCTTCGCCGGTCACTTCCACCGGCACCTGTTCGCCGTTCAGATCCACCACCCAATTGACACCGAACTGCGCGCCATCGCCGGACAATTGGCCATCGATCAACTGTTCGCGGGCCACGGTTTCGGTGTGGATGATGGCTGCCGCTGCGATCAAGGCATCGCGGGTGTCGGCGGCAACCGGCGCGCCGTGGAAGCCCTCCGGATATTCCTCCGCGATGAAACCGGTGGTCACGTTCGTGCCGGCCTGAAAGCGCGGGTGCTGCATGATGGCGCTGAGGAAATCGATATTGTGGTTGATGCCCTTGATCAGATAGCGGTCCAGCGCCTCGGCCTGGGCGGCGATGGCGGCATCGCGGTCTGGCCCCCAGCTGATCAGCTTGGCGATCATCGGATCATAGAACATGCTGATTTCGGCGCCTTCCTCCACGCCGGTATCGACGCGGATCAGGCGGCCTTCCGCATCTTGCCCGGCCAGTGGCGGCTGACAGCGGCTGAGGCGGCCGATGGAGGGCAGGAAGCCGCGATAGGGATCTTCGGCATAGACACGGGTTTCGATGGCGTGGCCATTCAGCTGCACATCGGCCTGCGTCAGCGGCAGCGCTTCGCCGGCGGCAACGCGGATCATCAGCTCCACCAGGTCCAGCCCGGTGATGCATTCGGTGACCGGGTGCTCCACCTGCAGGCGGGTGTTCATTTCCAGGAAGTAGAAACTGCGATCGGCGCCCGCGATGAACTCCACCGTGCCGGCGCTGAAATAGCCGACGTTGCGGGCCAGTGCGACGGCCTGTTCGCCCATGCGTTCACGCATGTCCGGGGTGACGAAGGGGGAGGGGGCTTCCTCCACCAC
>DAITMD010000172.1:0-5307 GCA_036835345.1 Sandarakinorhabdus sp.
CAGCGCCGGCCTCAGCGACCCGCGCGACACGCTGGAGGATGTGATCGAGCCGTTCCTGATCCAGCAGGGCCTGGTGGCCCGCACCGCGCGCGGCCGCATGCTCACCGGGCCGGCGTGGCAGCATCTGGGGCTGATCGCGCCGGCCGGGCTCGTGCAATTGCCGCTGCTCGACGATGATTGACGCGCGGCCTGTAACCGTTGCCGTCAGCCTGTCGAACTATGGTTGTGGCCGCTGCGCCCGCCCAAGTCGGAAGGATCTCAGATGAAATCGCCAGTTCTTGCCCTGCTCGCCCCGCTTGCACTGCTGGCCGCCCCGGCCATGGCGCTGCCTGCCGTGGGGCAGGCCGCCCCGGCCGTTGCCGGCACCGACATCAGCGGCAAGGCCGTTCCCCTGCCGCAACTGGCCGGCAGCAAGGGCACGGTGCTGATGTTCTTCCGGTCGGCGGCCTGGTGTCCCTATTGCAAGGCGCAGTTGATCGCGATGAATGCCAATGCCGCAGCGCCGCTGGCCAAGCGCGGCTACACGCTGGTGGGCCTGTCCTATGATGCCGTGCCCGTGCTGGCCAAGTTCGCCGCCGAACGCAAGGTAACATGGCCGCTGCTGTCCGATCCCAAATCGAAGGTGATCGATGGCTGGCAGCTGCGCGATCCGGCCTATGCGCCGGGCAACCCCGCCCACGGTGTCCCGCGTCCGGCGATCTTCGTGATCGATGCCAAGGGCGTCATCCGCGCCCGCCTGATGGAGGATGATTATCGCCGCCGTCCGCCCGCGGAGGCCGTGCTGGCGGCCGTGGACGCACTGGGCAGTTAAATCCCGCTGGATTTCGGCCGCCGGCCTTGGCAAAGCCGCTGGTCATGAGCCAGATCCCGCGCACCCTGTATCAGAAAATCTGGGACGATCATGTCATCCAGACGCTGGACGACGGCACCGCGCTGATTTTCATCGATCGCCACCTGATCCACGAGGTTACCACCCCGCAGGCGTTCGAGGCGCTGCGGCTGGCCGGGCGGACGGTACGCCGGCCCGACCTGACGCTGGCAGTGCCCGACCATAATGTGCCGACGACTGACCGCCGCCAGCCCATTGCCGATCCGATGTCGAAAGCGCAGCTGGAGGCGCTGGAGCGCAACTGCGCCGAATTCGGCATCGAACTGTACAGCATCGATGCGCCGGAACAGGGCATTGTTCATGTCATTGGCCCCGAACAGGGCTTCACCCTGCCCGGCACCACCGTGGTGTGCGGCGACAGCCACACCGCCACCCACGGTGCGTTCGGCGCGCTGGCGTTCGGCATCGGCACATCGGAAGTGGAGCATGTGTTCGCCACCCAGACCCTGCTGTTGCGGCAATCGCAGGCGATGGAAGTGCGCGTGAACGGCGCGCTGGGCTTTTCGGTGTCGGCCAAGGATGTGGCGCTGGCCGTGTGTGGCACGCTGGGATCAGGCGGCGGGGCCGGCCACGTCATCGAATATAGCGGCGACGTGATCACCGCGCTGTCGATGGAAGGCCGCATGACGCTGTGCAACATGGCGATCGAGGCCGGTGCCCGCGCCGGCCTGGTGGCACCGGATGAAAAGACCTTTGCCTATGTTCAGGGCCGGCCGCGCGCACCCATGGGCGCGGCGTGGGAACAGGCGCTGGCATGGTGGCGCACCCTGCCCGGTGATGCCGGTGCCCGCTTTGACAAAACTGTAGTGATTGACGGCAGCGCCATCGCGCCGCTGGTGACATGGGGCACCAGCCCGGAAGACGTGGTGGCGATCACCGGCACCGTGCCGCACCCCGATCAGTTCGCCGATCCGGGCAAGCGCGCCGCCGCTGCCAACAGCCTGGACTATATGGGCCTCACCCCCGGCACCCGGCTGGAGGATGTGGCCGTGGAGAATATCTTCATCGGCAGCTGCACCAACAGCCGCATCGAGGATCTGCGGGTGGCCGCCGAAGTCGTGAAGGGCCGGCGCGTGGCCAGCGGCGTGCGGCAGGCGCTGGTGGTGCCGGGATCCGGCCTGGTCAAGCGTCAGGCCGAGGCCGAGGGGCTGGACCGGATTTTCGTGGCGGCCGGTTTTGAATGGCGCGAACCGGGCTGTTCGATGTGCCTGGGCATGAACCCCGATCAGGTGCCGGCCGGGGAGCGCTGCGCATCGACATCGAACCGCAATTTCGTTGGCCGCCAGGGGGTGGGTTCGCGCACCCACCTGCTGTCGCCGGCGATGGCTGCTGCTGCCGCGGTGACCGGCCGATTGACCGATGTGCGCAGCCTGATGGGATGAATTCACGGAAAGCAATTAAGCGTTTACAATCCGTTACTTGATTATCGTGTGACATTTCCGGGTAACGCTAACCTTTCTTCAATGCCGGAACGCTATCTTGCTCGCTGAAGACGAGTAAGAGTGCGTATGAAATTGGCTGAACCAGAGCGGGGACGACCGGGACTGGCCCGCTTGGGTCGGCTGCTGTCTCCTGCCCGAATGGCGATATTGTTGCTGGTTGTGGCCTTCACCTTCATTGGTCAGGCTGCATCTGCCACGCAATTGCGCCTGCCCTTCAAGGTGATGGACTGCACGGCCGGCGGCTGTCCGGCCATGGGCGACCCCAGGGAATCGGCGCGCTGGACGTGGATCGAAGTGTCGTCCGACGGGCTGGACACGCTGCCCACCGACTGGACGATGCTGATCGACAACGCGCGCTTTTCCGCAATGGAGGTGCGGATCGATCATGGCGGGACCAGCAAGGTGATCCAGCGCGGGCAGTTTGATCTGGGCCGCAACTGGTCGCTGGGCAACAATATGGCGTTCAATATCCCGGTTGCCGGGGAAGATGTCACCGCCATCAGGCTGGGCTTTCGCGACATGGATTCGCCATCGCTGATGCGCCGCGTGTCGGCGATGGACGACAGCGGGCATGACAGCCACATGCTGCGCTGGATCGTGCTGATCGCGCTGGTCACCGGCGTGCTGATCGCCGCCTTCATCTACAATATGTTCCTGCTCACCTGGCTGCGCACGGCATTTCAGAACTGGTATGTGGTCTGGCTGGCCAGCGCGCTGACCTATCTTCTGGTCTGGTCAGGCGCGATCCTTTATCTGTTTCCCTTCCTGGCCGGGCCAGCGTCGGTGCGCACATCCTATGTGCTGATCGGCCTGCTGGTGTTGTCGGGCGCGGCCTTTTTCTTTGCGCTGATCGAGCGCGAATCGCTGCCCGCCAAGCTGATCGACAATGGCCAGATCGCCGGCGTTGCCGTGGCGCTGACATCGGTACTCGCCGCCTTCGACATGGTGTTCCCGGCGTGGTTTGCCGATCGCCTGTTCAACATGGCTATCATCGTCGTCACCGTGACCCTGATCGCAGGCAGCGTGCTGGCGGCAATGCGCGGCAGCCGCACGGTGTGGGTCTATCTGGTCGGCTGGGCGCCGGCGCTGGCGATGCTCGGGCTCAGAATGCTGCGCAATTTCACCCTGCTGCCGCAGGATGACGCGGTCGATATCGCCGGCTTTGCCGCGCTGGCATGGCAATCGCTGATCCTCAGCCTGGCGATTGCCGATCGCTTCCGGCAGTTGCGGCTGGATGCCGATTCAGCCGAGATCGAACGGCAGACGCTGCGCCGCGTGGCGACCACCGATCCGCTTACCGGGCTGGGCAACCGCGCCCTGTTCCAGAGCCTGCTGGATCAGAGTGCCGCCCGCCGCGGCGGCGTGGACGTGATTGCCGTCGATATCGACTATCTGAAACAGACCAACGACATGGCTGGCCACGATGCCGGCGATGCCCTGATCGTGGCGGTGGCCGAACGGCTGGCAGCGGCGGCCGGGCCGCAGGCCACGATTGCACGCGTGGGCGGCGATGAATTCGTCATCGTTCTGGAAGGCGCGGCCCGTGCCCGGCTGGCGGCGGTGCGGCAGATGATTGCGCTTTCGGCCGGCGTGGCGCTGCGCCACGGCGGGCATGATCTGATCATCTCCATCTGCGCCGGCCATGCCGGTGCCGAAGATCGCAGCACGTCGCTGGTGCGCATCCACAAACAGGCCGATCTGGCGCTCTACCGCGCCAAGGCCGCCGGCCGCGGCTGCTGGCGCAGCTATGACGCGAGCATGGCCGATGAAGCATCGGCGCGCAGCCGCCTGCTGGCCGATGCCCGCGTGGGCATCAGCACCGGGCAGTTCCGCCTACATTATCAAGCGCTCCAGAAACTCGATGGCAGTCTGACCGGTTACGAAGCCCTGCTGCGCTGGCAGCATCCGGTTTATGGCCTGCTGCGACCGGAGGATTTCCCCGAAGTGCTGCGCGAAGCCACGCTGCAGCCATCCCTGCAGCACCTGATGCTTACCAGCGCATTGGCCAAGGCCGCCGGCATGCGCGACAGCCACCCCGATCTCACCATGGCGGTAAAGCTGGTCAGCGGTCAGTTGCAGGGCACGGCGGCTGCGGTTTCGATTCTGGACGAACTGTCCCGCCACCGCGTGCCGGCATCCTGCCTGATCGTGGAGGTGACCGAAACGGTGGTGATGAACGGCATGGGCGGGGCGCTGATCGAATGTCTGGAATGCCTGCGCGATGCCGGGGTGAATGTCGCGCTGGATGATTTTGGCACCGGCCATGCCAGCCTGCTGCAACTGCGTGACGTGCCGGCCAACATCATCAAGCTGGACCGCAGTTTCGTGGGCAAGCTGGCGGATTCCGCCGGCAGCCAGCATATCGTCAAGGCCATCATCGATCTGGCCCACAGCCTGGGCAAGCTGGTGGTGGCAGAAGGCGTGGAAACCCAGGCGCAGCGCAACCTGCTGGCCAAGATGGGCTGCGATCAGGCGCAGGGGCTGCTCTATGGCGAGCCAATTGCCGAGCCGGAACTGGCATCGAAGGCAGCCTAGGCGGCGTTCAAGGTCCAGTTCGCGAGCACCAGAAAGGCGCTGCCGCCCACAAACGCATGCGCGGCCAGCGCCGGGCCGATGATATCCGGGCGCGGCTTGGCCATGATGCCGGCAAACAGCCCCGATACGATGGCAAAACCCAGCAGCACCAGCGCGATGGTGGCATTGTCGGACAGCGCTTCGTTGCCGCGGCTGATCCGGGTTACCAGCATCACCACCTCCAGCCCGCCAAAGCCGCTGATCAGGTGAATGGCCTGCACCGCCCTGGGCGGGCGCCGGGTGGACAGGAAAAACCAGCCCAGCACCAGGCCCATGGCCACGGTGGTGCCGTAGATCGTGATCGGCAGCCAAACCAGCATGTGCACGCTCCCCATTTGTTTGCCGGGATACACGTTTGCCGCTGTTGCCGCAAAGGCTGGCGCTGGCAGCCGGCGCGCGTAT
>DAITMD010000173.1:0-1937 GCA_036835345.1 Sandarakinorhabdus sp.
TGCCGGGCCTGATGGCCGCCACCGGCATGACATTGGCCAACGCTGCCGCATCCTCGCTGGTCTCGGTGCTGGTGTTCGGTGTGGCCACCGCCGCCACCTATGCGGCGGCGGGCCGGGTGGACGGGCCGGCGCTGCTGGCGATGGCCGCCGGCGGCATCATCGGCGTGATCGCGGCGCGCGGCCTTGCCCCACGACTGGCGTCACGCGCGGCTTTGGCGCGCCGGTTGTTCGCCGCGATGGTGATCCTGACCGCGCTTTACGTCGGCTGGCGGGCCGTGAATTGACGGCCTGGCCAAAAGCAACATTTTTGTAATGTTCATGCTGGCGACAGCCGGATCGTGCGATATCACGTATATTCCGTGGTGAAAGGCCCAATGCCGATGTCCCGCCGCCTGCTCCTCCCCGCCCTCGCTGCGCTGGCATTGGGAGCCTGCGCCTATCCAAATCAGGTCACCGGCACAGCGCCGCGCTATCAGGCCGGGTACCAGCCGGCGATGGGGCAGCCGGTGGTGGGCCAGCCGGCGATGGCCGGTCAGGCCGTATTCTGGCCGGAACAGCCCGGCGCTATGTGGGGGCCGGAAGACGTGCCCTCCATCGACGTATTCTACGAACCGCTGGGTCAGCATGGCCGCTGGGTGCAGTCAGCGCAGCACGGCCAGGTGTTCCTGCCCAACGCGCCGCAGGGCTGGCGCCCCTACAACAACGGCCAGTGGCTGGAAAACCGCTTCTGGCTGTCGCGCGATCCCTGGGGCTGGGCCACCGATCATTATGGCCGCTGGGGCTTTGACGATCGGCTGGGCTGGATGTGGGTGCCTGGCATCCAGTGGGGCCCAAGCTGGGTGGCGTGGCGCGAAGCCGACGAAGTGGTCGGCTGGGCCCCCATCCCGCCGCGGGTGAACTGGAATATCGGCATCGGCTTCAACAGCGGCTGGGGCTTTGACAACTGGAACAGCTGGTACGGCCCGTCGTGGGTATGGGTGCCGCGCACCAGCCTGTTCATTTCCGGCTTTGGCGGCGGCATCCTGCCGTGGAATGTCGGCCTCAATTGGTGGGGCCGCAGCCGCTGGCAGCACAGCCCCTACTGGGGCTGGAACCAGCCGTGGACCCCGGCCTGGGGCTGGCAGGCACCGGCCTATGCGTGGAACGGCTGGAACCGTCCGGGCTGGAGCAACTGGGGCTGGAACCGCCCGGGCTGGAGCAACCGCACCTATATCCGGCCGGGCTATGGCCGCCCTGGCTGGAACGGCTGGAACAACAATCGTTACCGTGAACCGCGCCGCGGGCAGCCCGGCAGCGTGGGCGACCGCGTGGGCCGCGATATTGCCGGCCTGCCGCCGCGCGGCGGTGGCAACTGGAACGGTGGCAACTGGAACGGCAGCAATCGCGGGCCGGCTCCGGGCTGGAACGGCAGCACGCGCTATGATGGCGGCAGTGGCTGGCAGGGCCAGAATCGGGGCCAGAACCAGGGCCAGAACTGGAACCGTGGCCGCCGCCCCGGCGGGCAGTCTGGTGGCGGGCAATTCGGCGGCGGTCAGGCCGGGATCGATCCCGGCAATGCCGGCCAACCTGTCACCGGCCAGCCGCCGCAGGCCGGCCAGGGCGGGAGCCGCGAGGGCGGCTGGAACCGCGGCCGCAATGGCTGGAACAATCGCAACCAGGTGCCCGGTCGCACCGGCACCACCGTTACCGGCACGATTGCCGGCGGCATGGCCGGTGCCATTCCGCCGCAGCCGGTTCCAAACGCCGGTCAGCCTAATCGCGGGCCCGGCAGCAGCTGGGGCGGTGGCCGCCGGCAGGGTCAGCCGGTGGTGCAGGCTCAGCAGGCGCAGGCGCAGCCGCAATATCGCGCGCCGCCGCAGTCCCGCCCGGAACGCAGTTATCAGGCACCACAGCAGCGCCAGCCATCCGGATCGCGCGGCGGCTTTCAGGGCGGCGGC
>DAITMD010000173.1:1947-5304 GCA_036835345.1 Sandarakinorhabdus sp.
ACGCCTACTGATTGTCAGGGCCGCGCCTGCCAATAGTCAAAGGCGCGGCCCTGCAAGCCTGCCACGAACGCGGCGGCGGCCGGCCCGGTCCATGCATTCGGCGCATCTGTCCGGCCCACCCACCAGCCCTGCCCCGGCAGCCGATCCGCTTCCCGCACCACCAGCACGGCCAGCTCCGGCTCGCCGGCGGCGCGCGCGGCATCGTCGATGGTGTCCAGCAGCCGGCACAGGCTGCGCATCTTCGGCCGGGTGAAGCGGTGCCCCAGCGCCATCAGCATTTCGGAATAAGACAGCGCCCGCCGCGCCTGCGCCGCCGCCAGCAGCAGCGCCTTGATGTCGGGAAGGTCGGCAGGCGTTACCATCGTCGCAACCGTGCCAGCGGGCACAAGAAAAAGCCACCGGCCGGGGGAATATCCCGGCCGGCGGCCTGCATGGCTGCCGAAAGCTCAGCCCATCGGCTGCGGCGGCTTCGGCTTCGGCGGCTTGGGTGTTTCCGGCGGCTTGGGCTTATCCGGATCGCTGGGCGCATCCGGCGTGCCGGGCGTTTCCGGCCCGGTGGGCGGTGCCGGGGGCAGCGGCGGCTCTGGCGGCAACGGCTGCGCCAGCGCCGGCATGGCCAGGATCAGCGCCAACGGCGCAAGCATGATATTGGTGGTACGCACGGTTCATCTCCTTGAGAAGATTGTACACACCCCTGACCCTGCCAAACCGCGACAAGCGGCTGGCAGGGGCTGACGACCTGGTCGGGGGCGAGGGGGGGCGCCGTCAGCCCCGGCAAATTGCGCTGCCAACATGAACCTCAGCTTTCCAGCGTCGCCATAGCCGGACAGAACGTGCATTGCCTGCTGCCGAACCGTTGCCGGGGCAGCCAGCGGACGTGCGGGCTGTGCTGCTTCGCCGGATGACACGCCGCCCGCCCCCTGCTAACGCACGCGCCATGACGGTTTATCTTCACGAAGGCGATCTCCCCGCCGATATTCTCAGCCCCGGCCCGGTGGCGGTGGACAGCGAGACCATGGGCCTCAATCCGCACCGCGACCGGCTCTGCCTGCTGCAGATCAGCGATGGGCAGGGCGATGAACATCTGGTCCGCTTTTCCGGCGGCGATTACCGCGCTCCCAATCTGAAGGCGGTGCTGGCCGACCCGGCCCGGCTCAAGCTGATGCACTTCGCCCGTTTCGACATGGCGATCATCCGCCAGTATCTGGGCGTTGTTGCCGCGCCGGTTTTCTGCACCAAGATCGCGTCCAAACTGGTGCGCACCTACACCGATCGCCACGGCCTGAAGGATCTCTTGAAGGAAACGCTGGGCGTGGAAATCTCCAAACAGCAGCAGTCCAGCGATTGGGGCGCCGCCGAACTGTCGGACGCACAAAAAGAATATGCCGCATCCGATGTGCGCTTTCTGCACCGCGCCCACGCCGTGCTGGCCGAACGCCTGGCCCGCGAAGGCCGCACCGAACTGGCCCAGGCCTGTTTCGATTTCCTGCCCGCCCGGGCCGAACTGGATCTGGTTGGCTGGGCCGAGCAGGACATTTTTGCCCATCTGTGACCGGCTGAACCGCCGCTGATGCCCGCCACCTCCGCCCCGGATCAGCCCCGCCGCTACACGCGCCGGCAGCTGGCGGCCCTGCCCGGCAGCGCCCATGATCGGCGCATGACGGTGCTGAAATGGCTGCTCCCCGCTGCGGCACTGCTCATCGGGCTGACCATCCTGATCTGGCCGCTGATCGCCGCGCAGGAATTTTCCTTCCTGCTGGCCAAGGATCAGGTGGCGCTGGCGAACGAACGCCTGCGGGTGAACCGCGCCGAATATCGCGGCAAGACCGGCGCCGGCGAAGCGTTCAGCATTTCCGCCGGCAGCGCCGTGCAGCAATCCAGCGCCGTGCCCGTGGTGGTGATGACCACGCTGAAGGCTGCGCTGGATGGCCGCGAAGGCCCGGCCACCGTATCGGCGCCGTCGGGCCGCTATTTCATCGATGAAGACCGGCTGGAAGTGGCCGGGCCGGTGATGCTGCGCTCTGATGGCGGCTATGCGCTGGATGCCGATACCGTGTTCATCGATCTGAAGCGCCGCCGCGTGCGCACCGATACGCCGGTTTCGGGCCAGGTCCCGATGGGCAGTTTCAGTGCCGAACGGATGAACGGCGATCTGATCGGCAACCGCGTCACGCTGGACGGCAAAGTCCGCTTGCGCATCACCCAGCGCAGCGGCAATTGAGGGCGATGATGATGCGCGCGCTTGCCCCCCCAGTGCTGATGCTGATGCTGCTGCTGGCCATTCCGGCGGCTGCCCAGCGCTTTGACAGCGCCGCCCCCATCGATGTCGATGCCGGCCGGCTGGACCTGACCGATGATAGCAACGAAGCCCTGTTTTCCGGCGGCGTGGTGATCCGGCAGGGCAGCCTGACCATGAACGCTGATCGGGTGCGCGTCACCTATCTGAAGGATGCCAGCGGCATGCCGCAGGTGCAGCGGCTGGATGCGCTGGGCAATGTGCGGCTGCGCCAGGACGCGATGCGCGCCACCTCCAACAGCGGCATCTATGATGTGAACGGCCGGCTGGTCACGCTGATCGGCAATGTGAAGATGGACCGCGACGGCAACCGTCTGGAAGGCGCGCGGGTGGTGTGGAACCTCAATACCCGCACCAGCAGTTTCGATGCCCGCACCGCCGCCAATCCCACTGGCCGCGTCACCGGCCGGTTCACGGTGCCGCAGAAGAAGAACTGATCTCGCGGATGCCGTCCCGCACCAGATCGGGGCGCTCCAGCGGCAGAAAGTGGCTGGTGCCGGCGATGCGATCGGCGCGGCGGCACTGCGGGTGCGCGGCGATGGCGGCCAGTTCGGCCTCCGGCACGGTCGATCCATGTTCGCCGGCGATCAGCAGCAGCGGGCAGGCGATCCGGGCCAGCGCCGGTTCGATATTGGGCGACACGGCGCGGAAGGTGGCGCTTTCAAAGGCCGGCGTGCAGGCCAGCGCCGCACCATCATCAGTGTCGATCAGGCCGCCATCCAGATAGGCATCCAGATCCGCATCTGCCCAGCTTCGGAACACGCCGCGGCCGTGATAGGCGGCGCGGGCCTCGGCCCGGCCATGGAAGATGCCGCGCCGCCGCGCCGCCTGATCGGCCATCGGGTTGGGCATGGACTCACCGGCGCGCACCCGTGCCGCCATCTCGAAGGGCAGCATCGCCGGTTCGATCAGCACCAGGCCGCGGATGCGCTCCGGCCGCGCGGCCGCCGCCAGCAGCGACACCGCCGCCCCCATCGAATGGCCGGCCAGCAGCCACGACCCGCCGGCATCGATCACATCCAGCAGCCGGTTCAGATCATCGGCAAAATCATCCCAGCTGC
>DAITMD010000174.1:0-3577 GCA_036835345.1 Sandarakinorhabdus sp.
CCGGGGCTTCGGGGCTGCTGCGATCTTCCGGCGGTGCCCAGCCGCGCCTTGTCTTGCGGGCGAACGATGCCTCCAGATACTGGCCCCAGTGTTCCGGCACCACCACATCCCCGATATTGAGCGCCGGGTCCACGCCGCCGGCGATGCCGGAAAACACGATGCGCTTCACGGTGAACCGGTCCAGCACCAATTGCGTGTTCATCGCGGCGTTCACCACGCTGACGCCGCTCTGCATCAATATCACCGGCTTGCCGGCGAAAATGCCGGTGAGGAAGATGCGGCCGTTGATGCGGTGCTCCCTGGCCTCGGCGATGCCGGGCGCCAGTGCGTTCCATTCGGGCGCAAACGCCGTCATCACCACGGTGCGCGGCGTGTCGTCCAGTTTCTGGGCCAGCGCCGGCAGCGCCAGCAGCGCCATGAGGGCGGTGAGAAGCAATCGGATCATGCGGCAGACATCCAGACAAAGCGGGCGACGAACAGCGCGCCCAGAAGGAACAGGAACCAGTCACCGGCCCGCGCCCGCCCGCCCAAGAGGGTGAGCGCGGCGTGGGCCACCAGCCCGAAGGCCAGACCGTTGGCAATCGAGAAGCTGAGCGGGATCATGATCACGGTCAGAAACGCCGGGATGGCCTTGCCGGCATCGTGCCAGTCAACCTCTGCCAAGGGCAACATCATCATCGCGCCCACCGCGATCAGCGCCGGCGCAGCGGCGGCCAGCGGCACCAGCTGCGCATAGGGGGCGGCGAACATCAGCGCCAGAAACAGGAGGCCCGTCACCACCGACGTCAGCCCGGTGCGGCCGCCGGCCTGCACCCCGGCGGCACTTTCAACATAGGAGGTGACGGTGCTGGTGCCGGCCACCGCGCCGGCCATGGCGGCGGCGGCATCCACTTTCAGGATGCGGCCAAGGCCGGGGATATGGCCGGCCGCATTCATCAGGCCGGCGCGCTTGGTCACG
This sequence comes from Sandarakinorhabdus sp., assembly GCA_036835345.1. GTDB lineage: Bacteria > Pseudomonadota > Alphaproteobacteria > Sphingomonadales > Sphingomonadaceae > Sandarakinorhabdus. The sequence continues at coordinate 959 of DAITMD010000174.1, forward strand.
GCCACCAGCGTGCCCAGATTGTCGAACAGATCGACGAACAGGAACACGAACAATATCTCGATCAGGCCAAAGCCCTGCCGGCCCGACAGGCCGAACACGCCGCCGATATCCAGCGCGAACATCGTCTCTGTCAGCGCGGCGAAGCTGTAAGCCTGGGTGGGGGCCGACACCTGCCCGGCCGCCCACGCGGCGATGCTGGACACGGTGATGCCAATGAGGATGGCGGCGCGCACGTTCCACAGGCTGAGCACGCCGATGACCACGAGGCCAAGCAGCGCCAGCGCCGGGCCGGGCAAAGACAAATCGCCCAGCGCCACGAAGGTGGCCGGATTGGCCACGATCAGCCCGGATTCCTTGCAGCCGATGAAGCCCAGGAACAGCCCGATGCCGCCCGCCACCCCGGCCAGCAGATGCGGGGGCATCACCGCGATGATCAGCTGCCGCACGCCGGTGAGCGTGAGGATCAGGAAACAGGCGCCGGACACGAACACGCAGCCCAGCGCCACCGGCCACGGCACGCCCATCTGATTGACCACGGTGAAGGTGAAATAGGCGTTGATGCCCATGCCCGGCGCCAGCGCGATCGGCACATTGGCAAACAGGCCCATGGCAATCGAACCGAAGGCGGCGGCGAGGCAGGTGGCAGCGGCCACCCCGGCCACCGGCATGCCGGCCTGGCCCAGAATGGCGGGATTGACCAGCACGATATAGGCCATGGTGAGGAAGGTGGTGACGCCGGCCAAGGCTTCCGTCTGCACGCTGGTGCCGCGCTCGGCCAGCTGGAAATGGCGCGCCAGCCAGCCGGCACCGCCTGCCGTGACCGGCATGTTTTCCGCCATGCTTTGCTCCCCCTGTTGCTGCGGCTGCGCGCGTTCGCGGGCCTTACTGCCCGAATTGGCGGCGGCGGCAAAGCGGGCGGAACGGCGTATGGCGTGCGGGTGTTGCAGGGGCACGATCGCGCGCACGGCCGCTGCCAACTGATTATTCTGTTCAGCTATCCTAATTTTTGGTAAACTGCGTGCCTTGTAACTGTGGGGGGAATGTAAAATGCGCAAGGCTATATTGGCGGCGTCGGCGGTGATTGCACTGGCCGGTGCATCTGCGGCACAGGCCGTGGTGGTGAATTTCGATGATCTGGGCAACAGCAGTTTTCAGGTGATGCCGGCGGGATATCAGGGCTTTACCTGGACCAATTTTGGCGTGATCAACGGCCCGGCCTATGGCGCCAGCGGCTATGCCAACGGTGTCGTGTCCGGTGAGAATGTGGCCTGCGCCTGCGCCGCGGACTTTGGCGAGACGATCAACACGCTGACCGCCGGCGGCGCGGCCTTCACCCTGAACAGCGGCTATTTCACCTCGGCGTGGAATGACGGTGCCACCCTGCTGGTCGAAGGCCTGTCGGGCGGCAATGTGCTGTTCAGCGACACGTTCCTGCTCGATACCGGCGGGCCGTCGTTCCTCAATTTCAACTGGGGCGGCATTGACGAGTTGCAATTCTCGATCAGCGGCGGCTCGCCATCCGGGCTGCCGGGTGTCGGTGATTATTTCGGCGTCGACGATCTGAGCATCACTATTGGCGGCACCGGCGCGATTCCGGAACCGTCGAGCTGGGCCATGCTGATCGCCGGCTTTGGCCTGTCGGGTGCAGCCATGCGCCGCCGCCGGATGGCCGCGGTGGCCTGATCCAACCGGCGCTTGATGAACGGGCACCGTGGGCCGGCCGGCCTGCGGTGCCTTTTCATTTGCAGCGGCTGATGCAGCGCATGGCGCGTGACAGCCGGGGGGCGGAGGATTACACAGCCGCGCCATGAGCATGTTCCCCGATACCCGCCTGCGCCGCACCCGCATGACCGCCTGGAGCCGGGCGCTGCACCGCGAAACCACGCTGTCGCCGGCCAATCTGATCTGGCCGCTGTTCCCCACCGAAGGCCATGATGTGGCCGAACCGGTGGGCACCATGCCCGGCGTTGCCCGCCTGTCGGTGGACAGGCTGGCGGGGGCCGCGAAGGAGGCCGAGGCGCTGGGCATCCCGGCGGTGGCGCTGTTTCCGCACACGCTGCGGGAAAAACGCAGCGAAGATGCCAAGGAGGCGCTGAACCCGGACAATCTGATCTGCCGCGCCATCCGCGCCATCAAGGATGCCGCACCGGGGGTGGGCGTGCTGACCGATGTGGCGCTGGATCTTTATACCAGCCACGGCCACGACGGGCTGCTGTCAGACGCCGGGGAAATCCTGAATGATGCCACGGTGGAGATGCTGGTCGGCCAGTCATTGAACCAGGCCCGCGCCGGCTGTGATATCATCGCTCCGTCCGACATGATGGACGGGCGGGTGGCGGCGATCCGCGCCGGGCTGGAGGCGGAAGGCTTTCAGAACACGCAGATCATGGCCTATTCGGCCAAATATGCCTCCGCCTTCTATGGCCCCTACCGCGATGCCGTGGGCAGCGGCGGCGTGCTGAAGGGTGACAAGAAAACCTATCAGATGGACCCGGCCAACTGGCGCGAGGCGATCCGCGAAGTGGCGCTGGACATCAAGGAAGGCGCGGATTCGGTGATGGTCAAGCCGGGGATGCCCTATCTGGATATCATCGCCCGGCTGCGCGACACGTTCGATGT
>DAITMD010000174.1:3587-5286 GCA_036835345.1 Sandarakinorhabdus sp.
ATACCAGGTGAGCGGCGAATATGCGATGATCGAAGCCGCGATTGCGGCGGGCGTGCTGGACCGCGATCGCGGCGTGCTGGAGGCGCTGATGGCCTTCCGCCGGGCGGGCTGTGCCGGCGTGCTGACCTATCACGCGCCGTTGGCGGCGCGGCTGCTGGGGGCGTGATGGGCGCTGCGTTCCGCATCGCCGTGCTGGGGGCTTCGGGCTATACCGGGGCGGATCTGGTGCGGCTGGCGCTGGGGCATCCGGGCATCGAGATTGCGGCGCTGGCCGCCAATGCTAGGGCCGGGCAGACGATGGCGGCGGTGTGGCCGCATTTTTGGCCCTATCCGAAGCTGCCGGCGCTGGTGCGCGCCGAGGCGATCGACTGGTCAGGCATCGATGCGGTGTTTGGCTGCCTGCCGCACGCGGCCTCGGCCGAACTGCTGTCGGGCCTGGGCGACAAGCGAATCATCGATCTGTCGGCCGATTTCCGGCTGAAGGATGCGGATGTTTATGCCGATTGGTATGGGGGCAAGCATCCGGCCCCTGCCCTGCTGGCCGATGCGGTGTACGGGCTGACCGAATTTGCGCGGGAGGCGCTGCCGGGAGCGCGGATTGTCGCCTGCCCCGGCTGCTATCCCACGGCCGTGCTGCTGGCGCTGTTGCCATTGCTGGCGGCAGGCGCGATTTCGGCGGAGCGGATCACGGTGAATGCTCTTTCCGGCGTGTCCGGCGCCGGACGTGGCTTGAAGGAAGCCAATCTCTTCCCGGAAGTGGCCGAAGCCGTGCACCCCTATGGTATCGGGCGGCACCGCCATATGCCGGAGATGGAGCAGGAGTTGAGCGCGCGGGCCGGACGGCCGGTGACGATCAGCTTCACGCCGCATCTGGTGCCGATGAACCGCGGCGAGTTGGTGACGTGCATCGTGGAAACGCCGCACGGCCCGGATTATCTGCGCGACCTGCTGGCTGATGCCTATGCCGGTGAACCGTTCGTGCATCTGCTGCCGGCGGGCGTGGCCCCGGCCACGCGGATGGTGCGCGGCAGCAACCACGTGGTGGTGAACGTGTTTGCTGACAGGGTGCCCGGCCGTGCCATCGTGATTGCCGCCATCGACAATCTGGTCAAAGGCTCGTCCGGTCAGGCGCTGCAAAACTTCAACCTGATGTTCGGCCTGCCAGAGACGATGGGGCTGGAACAGGCGCCGCTGTTCCCGTGATCGAAACCGACCGCCTGATCATCAGGCCGTGGCGCGATGCGGACCGCGCGCCCTTTGCCGCAATGGGGCAGGATCCCGACGTGATGCGTCACCTTGGCCCGCTGATGAACCGGGCTGAGAGTGATGCCGTTGTTGACCGGCTGATCGCCATACAGGCGGTGCTGGGCCACACATTCTGGGCGCTGCAGCGCCGCGACGGCGGTGAGTTTACCGGCTTTTGCGGCTTGAAAATGATGCCGATGGGCATTGCCGGCCTGTCGGGCACGCCCGAAATCGGCTGGCGGTTGCCGCGCGCGGCGTGGGGACAGGGGTTTGCCAGCGAAGCCGCGCGCGCCTGCCTGGCCTGGGGCTGGCGGCAGGGCATGACGCGGATTGCGGCGATGACAACAGCGGACAACAGCCGCAGCCAGGCGGTGATGCGGCGCATCGGCATGATCGGGCGGCCCGATCTGGCCTTTGATCACCCGGCGCTGGCCGCCGATGATCCGCTGCGCCC
>DAITMD010000175.1:0-5283 GCA_036835345.1 Sandarakinorhabdus sp.
CTATACGGTGTTCAAGGTGGCTGATGGCGAGATGATCATCGCCATCGGCAATGATGGCCAGTTTCGCGCCTTTTGCAGCGCGATGGGCGTGCCCGAAACGGCGGCGGATCCGCGCTTTGTCAGCGCCAGCGCCCGCCTGATCAACCGCGATGCCATCGAAGCCGAAGTGCAGCGGCTGGTCGCCGATCAGCCCGGCCTGCCGCTGATTGACCGGCTGGTGGCGGCCGGCGTGCCGTGCGGGCCGGTGAACCGGGTGAGCGAGGTGTTCGCCGATCCGTTCATCACCGCGCGGCAGACGGTGCACCAGTTCGTCCGCGAAGACGGCGCGGTGATCCCCAGTGTCGCCTATCCCGGCAAATTGAGCGCCACGCCGGCCACCATGCGCCGCCCGCCGCCGCGCGTGGGCGAGGACATGGCAGACGTGCTGCGCGACTGGCTGCAGCGTTAGCTGCCGGTAAAGCGCGGCGGGCGTTTTTCCAGGAAGGCCGCCATCGCCTCGCGATTGTCGTCGGTGGCGTGGGCCAGTGCCTGATAACCGGCGGACATGTCGAGGATCGTGTCCAGACTGGCCGTGCGGGCTTCCCACAACAGCCGCTTGGTCATGCGCACGGCCTGGGTGGGATTGGCGGCGATGCGCATCGCCATGGCGCGGGCGGCGGGCAGCAGTTCGGCATCGGGCACCACGCGGGAGACGAGGCCGAAGGCCAGCGCCTCATCGGCCGACAGCGTGTCCCCGGTGAGGGCCATTTCGGCGGCGCGGGCGTGGCCAACCACGAACGGCAGCAGCCACGCGCCGCCATCACCGGGCACGATGCCCAGCTTGACGAAGCTTTCGGCGAATTTGGCGCTCTGCCCGGCGATGCGGATATCGCACATGCAGGCCAGATCGCAGCCGGCGCCCACCGCCGGGCCGTTGACGGCGGCGATGATCGGCACCTCGGCGCGGGCAAAGGCGCGCGGCAGGCGCTGGATGCCGCGCTTGTAATTCACCCGCGTCTGCACCGGCAATTCTGCAGCCAGTCCCTCGCCAGCGGCCATCTTCTTCAGATTGCCGCCGCTGGAAAAGGCGCTGCCGGCCCCGGTGAGGATGGCAACGCGCGCCTGCTTGTCGGTATCCAGCCGGTCCAGCGCGGCCAATATGGCGTCTACCATATCGTCATCGGAAACCGGGTTGCGCAGCTCCGGCTGGTTCAGCGTGAGGGTGACGATGGGGCCATCGGCGGCATAGAGCACAAGATCAGTCATGGGCAGCACTGTGCGGCGGCGCACGGTTGTTGTCGAGCCAGACGCGCAATTGTTCCAGCAGCGGCAGCGCGGCGCGGGCCTGATGGCGGGGCAGGGCGGCAATCAGTTGCGTCATGTAGGGCGCCAGCGCCGCCTGCGCGGCATCGCGCGCAGCCAGACCGGCCGGCGTGATCGCGACATGGCGGGCGCGGCCATCGCCGGGATCGGCAGTGATGGTGACGAAACCGGCCGCCTCCAGCCGGCTGAGCGTGTTGGTGATCGCGCCGCCTGTCAGCCGAAATATGCTGGCCAGCCGCGAGGGAGTCCAGGGCCCGGATGGCTGGCCCGGCTGCCGCGCCAACCGGTCGAGAACGCCGTAGCCGGCCACCGAAAGCGGGGCCGGCAGCAGGCGTTGCATGGCATTTGACGTCAAAATCTGGATGGTGGCGATTTCGGTGAACAACTGGTCCCACACCGGGTCATTGTGCATCAGGCCTCCTGCTTCGAGCAGTTTTACCGTGGAGAGAGCGGCATATAATTCAATACTAAAATATTATGATTGAACGTTGAATAACAATCAAGGGGCGTTTTTGACCGGATTTCAGCGCTCAGCGCACACCCAGACCGCGCGCGATGATGCCGCGCAAAATCTCGCGGGTGCCGCCGCGCAAACTGACCATCGGGGCGATGTGGATGGCGGCATCCAGCGTGTCCAGCAGCGCCGGTGCGGGCTGTGCAACCAGCGGCAGCAGGGCGCGCGCGGTTTCTGGAATCGCCTGTTCGAAGGCCGCGCCCAGATCCTTGACAATGGCGGCCTCCAGCGCCGGATCTTCGCCCGCCTCCAGCAGCGCCGCCATGCCGCGCGCCATCTGCCTGAGCACGATCAGGTGCGACGTCAGCCGGCCGATGGCAGCGTGGGCGGCCGCAGGCGCATCCGGGCCAAGCGCCGCCACCAGTTCTTCCAGCAGCACCAGCGTTGACAGGAAGCGTTCCGGGCCGGAGCGTTCATAGGCCAGCTCGCTCATCACCTGGCGCCAGCCGCCGCCCTCGCTGCCAACCAGCGCATCGGCCGGCACCAGCACATCATCAAAATGCACTTCGTTGAAATGATGCTCCCCCATCAGATCGATGATCGGGCGCACGCTGATGCCTTGCGTGTCCATCGGCACCAGCAGCTGGCTGAGGCCTTCGTGGCGCTGGCCATCGCCGGTGCGGCACAGCAGCAGCATGATGTGGGCCTTGTGGGCATAGGTGGTCCACAGCTTGCTGCCGCTGATGCGCCAGCCGCCGTCCACCCGCGCCGCCCGTGTGGTGAGCGCCGCCAGATCGGAGCCGGCGGCCGGCTCGCTCATGCCGATGCAGGCGAACAGCTCGCCGCGGGCGATGGCCGGCAGATAGGCCTGCTGCTGCGCCGGTGTGCCATATTTCAGCAGCAGCGGCCCGGTTTGCCGATCGGCAATCCAGTGGGCGGCCACCGGAGCGCCGGCGCTGAGCAATTCCTCGATCACCACCAGCCGGTCGAGCGCGCTGCGGTCCTGCCCGCCCAGCGGCTTCGGCCACGTCAACCCCAGCCAGCCGCGCGCGCCCAGCTTGGCCGAAAATTCCGGGCTGTGCCCATTCCAGCTGTGCACTCGCTGCTGTGGCGGCATCGCGGCCAGTTCGTCGGCCAGAAATGTCCGCACGTCGGCGCGCAGTTCGGCCTGGGCCGGGGTTTCGGGCACTGCCGGGAAGCGGAAGCGCCCGCTGGCCGGCAGGGTGGCCGCATCGGCGCGCAGTTCTTCGGTTGCCAGCGCCCACACACTGCCGCGCGCGCAGGCGGCGGCGCCCAGCGCGGCGTGGTGATGATGTTCGCTGCCGGCGGCGTCGCGCCACTGCCAGAGGGCGCGGGTGAACAGGTTCAGGCGGTGATCGGCGGTCACGCCAATCGCGCCGTGCAGTTGGTGGGCGATGGCGGCGGCGACGCCGGCGGCTTCGCTGGCCCGCGCCTTGGCGGCGGCCACGCGCAGCAGATCCGCGCCGCCCAGCGCCAGTGCCGCCACGCCCACGGCGGCATCGGCAGCCGCAGCCTCGGCGGCCAGCTGTGCCAGCGCATGCTGCACCGCCTGATTTTTCGACAGCGGCTTGCCGAACTGCTGGCGGGTCTGGGTCCAATCCAGCGTCAGGGCCAGCACGCTGTCGATCAGACCGGCGATTTCGGCGGTGGCCAGTGCCGGTGCCCACAATTGCGCCGGCTGCTGCGGCGCGTGGGCCAGCATCGCGGCGGCCAGCGGCCACGGCGCCCCGGCCGCGCCGTGCGCCCGCGCGATGGCCAGCGCGCTGCCGGCATCCAGCCCCAGCCCGCCAGCATCCTCCGCCGCCAGCGCCAGCGGCAGCCCGGCCTGTTCCAGCACGTCCCAGCCCGAAACCGGCTGGCCAGCGCGGGCAGCGCGCAGTCGCGCCTCGCTTGCCTCTTTGGCCAGCAGCCGCGCCGCCTGATCGATCAGGACCATATCCATCGCGGGCCAGACTAGCCGCGCCCTCGGGCGTTGGACAGGCTGGGAATATCGCGCGGTTTCCGGCAGGCTGTGGGCCAGGAGGACGCGCCATGGCCATCCGTTTTGAAACCCGCGACCGGATCGCGATCATCACGCGGGACCGGCCAGAGCGCCGCAATGCGCTGTCGCAGGCCATGCTGGCCGATCTTGAAGCCGTTGCGGCGTTCCGTGACAAGCGCCCTGGCAATTTCAGCGGAAACTGACGCGCGAGGTAATTGCTGCGCCTATGCCTTGCTGCGATGGCAGTGGGCAGAGGAGTTCCCAATGTTTTTGCTGCGCCTGCTGTGCATCGTGATTTTCGTGTGGCTGTCGGTTTACACTGCACCGATCCTGATTGCCGATCCGAACCTGCTGTCGCCATTTTTCGGGCAGATCGTGGCAGGCGGCTGGCAGGGCCAGTTCAACACGGATTTCGCTTTCATGCTCACCCTGTCGGGGCTGTGGGTGGGCTGGCGGCATGGCTTTACGCCGGCCGGTATCGGCTTGGCGCTGCTGGCGGCCACCGGCGGTGCGCTGTTCCTGTCGATCTATCTGTTCGTGCAGAGTTTTCGCTGCCCGGACGTGCGGACTCTGCTGGTGGGCCGCTAACCATTCCGCCGCGCCAGATATTGCCAGAGGATGCCGCGCTGGATCTCGTTGGTGCCGGCATAGATCGAGCCGGCGCGGTCGTTCAGATATTTGGGGAAGGCCTTGGCGGCCCAGGCCGGGCCGGCGCCGGCACCATCGGCCGGACCTGTGTACCCCGGCACGTCGCCGCCGGGCAGGGTGAGGTGCGGCTGATGGGCGGCGACCCACGGCAGCGCGGCTTCCACTTCCAGTTCGGTCAGCCGCTGTGACAGTTCGGTGCCCAGGATCTTCAGCGCGCTGGCCATCGGGCCGGGGGCGGCGCCGTTCGAAAGCCCGGCGTTGAACTGCAGCTCCAGCGCATCCAGCGCCTCGATCTCGGTGCGCAGGGCGGCGATGCGGCCGGGCATGGCCTGACCGGTTTCGGCCAGATGCACCAGCAGCGCATTCACCCGCCCGACCAGCGAGGGCGCATAGGCATGGCCGCCGCGTTCGAACTCCATCAGATATTTGGCCACCGTCCAGCCATCGTCGATGCGGCCGACCACGTTGGTAGCGGGCACGCGCACCGCATCGAAGATCACCTCGTTCTGCACATGCTCGCCCGACAGCGAGACGATGGGGCGCACGCTGACGCCGGGGGATCGCATGTCGATCAGCAGGAAGGTGATGCCCAGCTGCGGCTTTTCCAGCCGGCTGGTGCGCACCAGGCAGAAAATCCAGTCGGCATAATGGGCGTGGGTGGTCCAGATCTTGGCGCCGGTGCAGATGAAATCATCGCCGTCGCGCTCCGCCCGCATCTGCAGCGAGGCCAGATCGGAACCCGAATTGGGTTCGGAATAGCCCTGACACCAAAATTCATCGCCGGCCAGCATCGGCGGCAGGAAGCGGCGCTTCTGCGCCTCTGTGCCATAATGGAGCAGCACCGGGCCGCACATGCCCAGCCCCATGGGCGAGAGCG
>DAITMD010000176.1:0-5281 GCA_036835345.1 Sandarakinorhabdus sp.
CATGAACACATCGAAACTGCCGGTGGTGTTGGTGGCAAGATTGATGCCTTGGGTCGCGGCGATTTCCAGCAATTGCGTGGCGGCGATGGTGCCGGTGGCGCCGGCCGTGGGCGTGCCGAACGAGGACAGGATCTGCCCGGCCGATGACACGAACATTTCGCCGGCGATGGTGATGATGCCGCCATCGTTCAGGCCGATGTTGCCGCTGCTGACGAACAACACGTCGCCGCCGAAATCGATGCGCGCACCGGGGCCGGCCACGATGCCGGACCGCGCCAGATCGGCCGGAACCTGATTGCCGCCATTGAAGGCGCTCAGCGCCCCCAGATTCAGATCGCTGCCGGTGCCCGTGGCAAAGATGCGCGTGACACTGGGCGTGGCGGGATCAGCCAATGTGCTGCCATTGGTATTGGTGGACAGATTGGTGGCACCGCCGATGGTGAACAGTCCGGGCGCCGAACCATCGCCGGCCGCCACCGCGCCGATTTCGATCCGTCCCCCCGTTGCCCCCGCACCCAGACCGGGCACCGCAGCCCCGGCCTGCGCATTGGCGCTCAATGTTGCGCCGCCGCTCAGCGTGCCGGTCGCGCCCGCCACAATCAGGCGCACGGTGCCGCCGGTGGCCGCGCCATTGGCCGCTGCCGCATCGCCGGACTGGCCGCCGCGGGCGTTGGCTGATGCCGTCACGCTGTCGGCCGTGAAACTTCCCGGTGTCGCCACCGAAAAAACGGTGCCCATGCCGATATCGATGGTGCCGCCCACGGCCGTGCCGCCAGCACCGCCGCTGGCACTGTCGCCGGCCGTGGCATTGGCCGTCACGCCAATCGCGCCGCTCACAAAGCTGCCGCCATTGCCTGCCGAACCGATGCGCGCGCTGCCGCCGCTGCCCGCGCCGCCAGCGTCGCCGCTGCCGATCCCGCCGCTGCCATTTGCCGACACCTCGACGCCGGTGGCCGTGATCTGCCCGCCGGTGCCGCTGACCAGCAGTTGCACCCCGCCGCCGCTGCCGGAACCGCCGCTCTGCCCGCTGCCGCCAAAGCCATCGGCGATCAGCACAAGTGGCTGGCTGAGGTTGCTCAGATCGAGGATACCGGCGCTGTCGATGCTGATGCCGCCGCCCTGACCATTACCACCGGCAAGGCCGAAGTTGCCGCCAAATCCAGCAGCCGAAATGACAAATGGCTGTCCTTGCGGATCGAAGCTGATGCTTCCGCCCGGGCTGGTGGTGATGGCAATGCGGCCGCCGGTGCCTTCACCGCCGGATTGCAGGCCGCTGCCCGTCCCGCCCAGCCCGTCGCTCTGGATAATCAGGCCGGGGCTGCCTGCGGTCAGGCTCATGACGCCGCCCGAACCGATCACCATGCTGCCGCCGCGCCCAGCGCCGCCAGCCCCGCTGCTGCCATCGCCGCCCACGGCGCTGGCGTCCAGCACCAGCCCGCCGCCCACCACGACGCCCTGATCGCCAGCAATGCTGTCCGAACCAAGCCGCAGCAGGATGGCTGGCGGCGCGCTGCCACCGGGATCCCAGCCGATCGCATTGCCGCCAACGGTGCCAAAACCGCCGGTGGTGACCGCTGAAACCCTCAGCAGATTGCCGAGCAGGAGAGACCCTCCGCCGGCCATATCGACATGCGCCCGCCCGCCCAGCGCGATGCCGCCCGTGCCGGCACCTTCACCATTGCCGGCGATGGCATCGGCGGTGATCAGGCTCACATCGCCGATAAAGTTCACCTGCGGATTGCCAATGGCCAGCAACCGGGCAAAGCCGCCAGTTGCCGCACCACCATTTTCGTTGCCGCCGGCAAAGCCCTCGGATGCAATTGCACTGGCATCGATAATGAGCTCGCCGCCATTCAAACTGGTGGTCCCGCCAGCATCGCTGATGTTCACACTGGCGTTACCGCCGAAGAACGCATTGTTGCCGAACACGCTGCCGCTATTGGCACCGGCAGTGACGACAATCAGGCTGGCAGTCAGGCTGGTTCCCGGCGCCATATCAAGGCTGGCAGTGCCGCCCGCTGCCTCACCGCCGCCAAGATGCTCGACCGAGCCACTTTCACCATAGCCGGCATCGGCGGCAATCTGCACGATGCCGGGAACCGTGTGGGTGCCGCCGGTGATGTTCAGCTGCGCGGTACCGCCCACGGCGTTGCCCGACACCTGGCCATCATTGCCGACGACGCCAAAGCCGAAGGCGGTGATCGAAACATCCTGTCCCAGCGTCAGCGTGCTCCCCGTGCCCAGTTCCACAGCTGCCGTGCCGCCGATGCCGGTGCCGCCAGGGCCTGCCGCCGCAAAACCGCCGCCGCCCGAGGCATCCACCGCCAGCGTGGTAGCACGCAAGCTGCCGCCGATCACGCTGACCGATGCCGTGCCGCCGGTGCCGGTGCCGCCCGGCAGCAGGGGGGACCCGGCAAAATCGCCAATTGCCACCGCCTGTACCCTGATATCGTTCACCACCTGCACCGATCCGCCGCCGGCCACGCTGACTTCGGCCGAACCCGCCGTGCGGCTGAACCCGGTGCCGAAATCGACATGGGTGGAGGCATCGGCCAGCAGGCTGCCGGCAACCAATATCGTGTTGCCGCCCACGCCGCGCACGGTGGCCTGCCCATCGGCAAAGACATCCAGATTGCGGGCAAAGCTGAGCGTGCCGTCCTGGGTGATTGCCTGCGCGACATCTTTGGACCGCATGGTGAAATTGGAGGTGACGGTGGTATTGTCGATGCTGAGGGTGGCAAGGCCGTCACTGCCGGCCACCGGCAGATCGCCATACTGGATAAGGCCCTCGCCGATCGGCGACGCGCGGATGTCGTATCCACCCGACAGCACGACCGCATTGCCATCAACATCGGCCGCATTGGCCACATTGAAGCCCAGCTCCGCCCCGCCGGTGATCAGCATGGTCATGGCAACATTGCGCGGCACCGCCATCATGTAAATGCGGCTGTAAACGCCCTGTCCGCCAAGGCCGCCTGGACCGGTGATGCTGCCGCGCACTTCGCTGGTGCCGCCGGCTGCCGTGCCGATATTGGCGGTGATGTCGAACAAACCGCCGTTCAGGGTGAGGCTGACATCCTCGGCCGCCACCAGTGCTGCAGATGCGCCAAGGCCCAGCGTGACGGCGCCGTTCATCGTAAACCGGGGCGCCACCGCGATCATGTAATTGCTGGCGTTGATGGCAGCGCCCGCGGCGATGCTCACCCCGGCCGTGCTGCCATTGGCAGCGGCCAGCTGAAAACCGTTGGCGGCGTTGATGAACGGATTGCCGGCGGCGGCACCCACCGGATCATTGGCGGTGAGCAGCAGGCCGCCGACATTAAACTGGGCCGTGCCGCTCACCAGCAGGCCGCCCGGCGCGTAGAACCAGATGCTGCCCAGCGCATCGCTGTTCACATTGCCGGCCAGCTGGATGGCGCGGGTGGGATCGGCGGCAATCACCCGGTTGAGCACCGTGTAGGGAGTAATCGCCGAGAGCAGCAGGAAGTTTGCACTGTTGCCGGCGGGCAGGAAATTGATCGGTGCCGGCCCCGGCCCGATGTCGTTTGGCACCCAGTTGATCGTGGTCTGATCCTGAAACACCTCGATGAGTTCGACACCGGGGCCGATCTGGCGGTTGAAGTTGCCCAGAACAGGCGTTGGCGTGCCCAGAAAGGCCTGCGCCTGGGCGGGAAGGGCAGTGATCGCCAGCGCGACTGGCGATGCCGCCAGCCACAGGATAGCGCGGGTCCGGCGGCGCATCAGCGTGTCCTCCACGGCAGCAGGCGGGTGGTGAGCGTGGCCAGCAGGCGCACGTCGCCCGATTGCACGGGCCCGGCAGCCTTCAGCGCCACCGCGCCCGAAACATCCAGCCGCGCCCGGTCCGACAGGGCAAGCCGCGCGCCCGCCCCGGTGGATACCAGGCTGGCGGGATTATCAAACGCCGGCCCCAGCCCGCGTGCCCAGGCCCAGCCGGCATCCACAAAGGCATAGGGCGCGGCCGAAAGCCGGGCATTTTCCAGCAGGGTCAGCGCATCGTGGCGCAGTTCGAAATTGAAGGCCGCGCCGTCATCGCCGGTGAGCGCACCGGGATCATAGCCGCGCCCCACCGTATAATTGCCCAGCGCAAAGCGTTCAAAGCCGAACACGGCGCCGCTGGCCAATTGCCCGCGCGGCTGCAGGGACAGGGTCAGGCGCTGCGACAGGCGTGCCTCGATCAGGCCAGTCAGGCGCAGCACGGTGGCGGTGGGGCTGGCGTTCACCAGACTGGGCGGCACGAAGCCAACGCCCAGACAGGCCGCCGGCGTGGCAAGGCAGGCCGGGCTGGCGCCGAAGATGTCGATCCCCTGCCGAAGCTCCAGATTGGCGGCCATGCGCCACGCCGTGGTGCCGCCCGGCCCACGCCCGCGCAGATCCAGCCATTCGCCGTCCAGCCGGGCATAGGCCACCCGCAGCCGATCCTGCGACAGTTGCAGCCCGCCAAAATCCACCTGCTGATTGACCACATCCAGCCCGATGCGCCCGGTATAGCTGGCCGCCTGGCTGCGCTTGAACGGATAGGCGGCTTCCAAGTTGACGAAGAAGGTTTCGGCATCGATGCGCGGCACGGTGCTGCCCAGATCGGGCCGCGTCCACGCCTGCGTCACCCGCCCCGCGATCCGCAGGCCATCGCTGCCGATGGCCAGATCATGCCCGGCCTGCAGCACATGCTGCTCGGTGAAATCGGCCGTGCTGTAATAGGCCAGGAACGTGCGGTCCCCCATGCCGGTGATGCCATTGGCCACCAGCCGCAATTGCCCGCCCCACGGGCCGCTTTGCGACGGTGCCAGATTGCTGATCACCAGATCGGCCTCGATCGGCCGGCGGCGCACGCTCACTTCGCCCACCATGTCGCCCGGCGCGGCGCCGGTTGGCTTCAGCGCAAGGCGCACATCCATCCCCGGCAGATCGCGGGCCAACAGCAAGGCGCGCTCCGCCTCGATCCGGTTGAACGGGCCGCCGGTTTCCAGCTTGTTCAGATAGCGGGCAATCAGTTTCTCGTTGGGGCCGGCCTGGCCGCGCAGGCGCACCGCCGTCAGCCGGGCATAAAGCACTTCGAAACGCACCACGCCGCCCTCGATCCGCTGCGCCGGCACCTGCACGGCGGCCAGATAGCCCATGCGCCTGAGCTTCGTGGCGGCGGCATCGCGGATATCGCACAGCACCGCCACCGGCTGTTCCTGCCCGACCAGCGGCCGCCAGATCGACTCCAGTGCGGCGGCCGGCACCGGGCCCAGATTGTTGAAATCGGCGCGGGAAAGGG
>DAITMD010000177.1:0-5254 GCA_036835345.1 Sandarakinorhabdus sp.
ACGATCCGCATCGAGGGTTCGGGCGGATAGATATAGGTGTTGCGGACCATGAACTCCTTCAGAATGTCGTTCTGGATGGTCCCGTCCAGCCTGGCCTGCGGCACGCCGGATTCCTCGGCAGCCACGATGAAGAAGGCCAGGCAGGGGATGACCGCGCCGTTCATCGTCATGGAGACGGACATCTGATCGAGCGGGATGCCGTCGAACAAGATCTTCATGTCCTCCACCGTGTCGATCGCCACGCCGGCCTTGCCGACATCGCCCGAAACGCGCGGATGATCGCTGTCATAGCCGCGGTGGGTGGCCAGATCGAAGGCGACCGAAAGCCCCTTCTGCCCGGCGGCCAGATTGCGGCGATAGAAGGCGTTGGATTCCTCCGCCGTGGAAAAACCGGCATATTGCCGGACGGTCCACGGCCGCCCGGCATACATCGATGCACGCACCCCGCGCGTGAACGGCGCAAAGCCGGGCAGGCCGGGATCCCAACCCGCCGTGTCGGCTTCCGTGTAGAGCGGCTTGACAGTGAAGCCTTCGGGCGTCGCCCAATCAAGACTGGCACCCTTCACTTCCTTGGCGGCCATCGCGGCCCACTGCTCAACCGTCGGCTTGGTCATGCGTCCCTCCGTTGCGGCTTCCAAGCCATGTGGCCGGGCCGGCGTCAACCGGCGCGACAATCAGCTTGTCCCTACTCCGCCGCCTCCACCAGCGTCTCCACCTTGGGGCTGGCTGTGGCCGCAATCGCCAGCAGGCGCTTTTCGATGGCCTTCATCCGCACCGGGTTGTCGATCTTGGCGCCGGTCAGGTCGGTCACGTAAAAAGTGTCGGTGATGCGCTCGCCATAGGTGGCGATGTGGGCGCTGTGGATGGTCACCTTGTTCTGGAACAGCCCGTTGGTCAGCGCATAGAGCAGCGCCGGCCGGTCCGCCGCATTGACCTCGATCACCGTGTAGCGGTTGCTGGCCTTGTTATCGATCAGCACGCGCGGTTCCGCCTTGAACACTTCGGCGCGGCGGCGGGCCAGCGGCCGGGCGGCCAGCTTGTCGGCCAGGCGGATGCGGCCGGTCAGCACATCCTCGATGCTGCGCTTCAGCCGCTTCAGCTGCGCCGGCTCGGCAAAGGGCCGGCCCAGCGGGTCGAGCACCACGAAATTGTCGAGCGCCATGCCATCGCGCGTGGTGTGGATGCGCGCATCGAAGATATTGCCGCCGGCCAGCGTGATGGCGCCGGCGATGCGATAGAACAGGCCGGGGTGATCAGTGGCATAAATGGCGACCAGCGTGGTGCCGCGCTCTTCATCCGGCGTGCAGCCGATCGCCAGCGGCGCGTCGCGGCCATCGGCTTCGGCAATCAGCGCGGCATTGGCCGCCATCACCTCGGCAGATTCGGCGATCCAGTAACTGTCGGGCAGGCGGTGCACATAGGCCGCAAAACGTTCGGCGTCCCAGCCCAGCAGTTCGCCAAGCTGCGCCTGCCGGCCGGCGATGCGCTCGGCCCGGCCCTTCTGCTTGTGGCCCAGCCGCAGCACTTCCTCGGCCGCTTCGTACAGTTCGCGCAGCAGCTGCGCCTTCCAGCCGTTCCACACACCCGGCCCCACCGCGCGGATATCCACGATCGTCAGGATCAGCAGCAGTCGCAGCCGTTCCGGGCTGGCGACTGCTTCGGCAAAATCCAGGATGGTCTTGAAATCGGTGAGGTCGCGTTTGAAGGCGGTGCGGCTCATCAGCAGGTGATACTCCACCAGCCACGCCACCGTCTCGGTTTCCTCCGCCGTCAGGCCCAGCCGCGGGCACAGGCGGCGGGCGATTTCAGCACCCAGCAGGCTGTGATCGCCGCCGCGGCCCTTGGCGATATCGTGCAGCAGCACCGCCACGTGCAGCACCCGCCGGTTGTTCAACTGGTGGATGATGGCGCTGGACAGGCTGTGTTCGGCCTTCAGATCGCCGCGTTCGATCCTTGCCACCAGCCCGATGGCGCGGATCGTGTGCTCGTCCACGGTATAATGATGGTACATGTCGTACTGCATCTGCGCCACGACGCGGCCGAAATCCGGCACAAAGCGGCCAAACACGCCGGCTTCGTTCATACACCTGAGCACGCTTTCCGGATCACGCGGCGAGGTGAGCACGCCCAGAAACAGCGCGTTGGCCGCCTTGTCGCGGCGCACCCGATCATCGATCAGCTGTGCATCGCGGGCCGCGGCGCGCATCGCCTGCGGGTGGATGGCCAGGCCCTCGCTGTCGGCCAGTGCGAACATTTCCAGCAGGCGCACCGGATCGGCCTGAAAGAAATCATCGCCGGGCACGCCGATCTGCCCGCGCCGCAGCGTAAAGCCCTTCAGGCGGCCGGGCCGGCGGATGAGCGTGGGCAGCCAGCTGGGCCGCGCGGTCTGTTCGTCCATATGGGCCAGGAACAGCCCGGTCAGATCGCCGACCGATTTGGCGGTGAGGAAATAGTGCCGCATGAAGCGTTCCACCGCGCTCATGCCCTCGCGCGTGGCATAGCGCAGGCGGCTGGCAAGTTCGCGCTGCACATCAAAGGTCAGCCGCTCCTCGGCCCGGCCGGTGATGTGATGCAGCATGATCCTGACCGCCCACAGGAAACTTTCGGCGCGGCGGAACTGCCGAAGCTCGTCCGCAGTCAGCAGGCCCTTGTCCACCAGATCGGCAACATGATGCACCTGGTGCAGATATTTGCCGATCCAGAACAGCGCATGCAGATCCCTGAGGCCGCCCTTGCCCTCCTTCAGGTTGGGCTCCACCACGTAACGGCTGTCGCCCATGCGCTGGTGCCGCGCCTCGCGCTCGGCCAGCTTCTCCGCCACGAACGCCCGCGCCGTGCCGGCCACCACATCCTTGCGGAACCGCGCCACCGCTTCATCGAACAGCGGCTGATCGCCCCACACAAAGCGCGCTTCCAGAAACGCCGTGCGCACCGTCATGTCGCTGCGGGCGATGCGCACCACATCATCAAGGCTGCGCGTGGCGTTGCCCACCTTCAGGCCCAGATCCCACAGCAGATAGAGCAGGGTTTCGATCACCTGCTCGCCCCACGGCGTCTGCTTCCACGGCGTCACGAACACCAGATCGACATCGGAATAGGGCGCCATCTGGCCGCGCCCGTATCCGCCCACCGCCACCAGCGCCAGCCGTTCGGACTGGGTGGGATTGGCCAGCGGATAGAGGCTGGACACCACCGTGTCGCAGGCCAGCCTGAGCAGTTGATCGGTCAAAAAGCTCTGCGCCGCCGCCAGTTCCAGCCCGCCACCCGGATGCGCCTCCAGCCGGCGCGCCAGTTCCGCCCGGCCCACGGCCAGCGCGCTGCGCAGCGTATCGGCCAGCAGCTGCCGGCGATCCTCAAACCGCACGCAGCCCGGCAACCCGGCCGCCAGCGTATCGGCCAGCGCCCGGCGATCGATGATCGCGCGGCGGTTGGATATGGCATCAGGCCGGATCATGGCCGGGCAGGATAGGCCGCGGCGGGGCAATTGGCCATCATCACCCCCACAGGCCGGGTTCGGGCGGATAAACGTCGCTGCCATCAAACCGCAGGCCGTGGGCGCGGTCCTCCACCAGCAGCGGGCCATCCAGATCGGCATATTCGCCCTGCATGGCGACATAGAATGCCGGCGCGATCGCCAATGATGTGCACAGCATGCAGCCGGTCATCACGCCCAGCCCGCGCGCGGCGGCGGCATGGCGCAGCGCCAGCGCCTCAGTCAGGCCGCCGGCCTTGTCCAGCTTGATGTTGATGTGGCTGTAACGGCCAACGATGGCATCCAGGCTGGCGCGCGTCTGGCAGCTTTCGTCTGCCGCCAGCGGCACGGCCGCGCGCAGGCCGTCCAGTTCGCCGTCGCACCCGGCCGGCACCGGCTGTTCCACCAGCTCCACGCCCAGCGGCGCCAGCGCCGCCAGCGTGCGGGCGATATCGGTGCCGCCCCACGCCTCGTTGGCATCGGCGATCAGCCGGGCATCGGGCGCAGCGCGGCGCACGGCGGCCATGCGCTCCACATCCGCCTGCCAGCCGCCATCACCGCCCAGCTTGACCTTGAGCAGCTCGCGTCCGCGCGCCGCGTGCGCCGCCGCCGCCATCACGCCGGGATCACCCAGGCTGATGGTATAGGCGGTCAGCATCGGCTGCGGCTGCGGCAGGCCCAGCCGCTGCCACACGCGCTGGCCCGACAGCCGTGCCTCCAGATCCCACAGCGCGCAGTCCAGCGCGTTGCGCGCCGCACCGGCCGGCAGCAGCGTCAGCAGATCGGCGCGGGTGGCACCGGCCGCCACCGCATCGGCCGCGCCGTGCAGCGCCGCCAGCGCGGCTTCGGCGCTATCGCCCTTGTAATAAATGGCGGTGCCTTCGCCCTGCCCCACCGCGCCCCCTTCGCTCACCCGGGCCACCACCACATCAACATGGGTCTTGGCGCCGCGCGCGATGGTGAATGCGCCGCGCACGGCGATGCGTTCGATGGCAGCGGTGAGCGACCGGGTCATGGCCTGTGCCTGCCGCATGTTGCGCTGCACTGCAACACTCTATCACTACCGGCCAAAGCCGCTATCCTGCCCGGCATGAGCGACGAGGAATCACCCGAAAACGGCTTTGTCGAACTCGATCCGGTGGCGACCGTTTCGCGCATCACCGCGCTGGAGATGCTGGTGCGGCAGATCATGATCGTGCAGCTGCGCATCCTCGACAAAATGGGCGAGATCCAGCTGACCAGCGATTATGTGCAGACCATCGCCAAGGCCTATGCCGAAAAGGTGGACGAAAGCCCGATCATCGAGAGCACATCGCCGAATGTGAATTACGAGTTCAAGATGATGGTGCTGCACAATCTGGAACGCTTCTTCGACGACGTGGAACGCCACGTGAAGGAAAATCCCTGAGCCTGGGACATCACGTCAGGCGCGGTGCACGCGGCGGCGCTGCTGGCGCTTTTTCCACCAGATGAGCAGGCCGGTAACGATGCCGATGGAGATGACGATCCCGGCAAAGGCGATCAGGATGCGCCCGGCCAGCCCCAGCGCCAGGCCGGAATGCAGCGGAAACTGCCACGCCAGGAACTGATCGCCGGCCGGCCCGCGCATTTCATGCCGGTCTGACACAATCCGGCCATCGCGCCCGCTGATCCACACGATGCGCTGGCCGTTGCTGCTGATGTCGCGCGGGTCGCTGATGCGGGCGCGGTAGAGGCCGCTTTGCGGATTCCAGCCAAAGCTGGTCACCCGGTGCGGCGCGGCGATGGCGGCAAAACGCTCGG
>DAITMD010000178.1:0-5203 GCA_036835345.1 Sandarakinorhabdus sp.
GCCGGGTTTCCATCGCCAGGATCGCATCGGCGCGGGCCTCCACATTGTCCGCGCCGGCATGGCGCAGCATCGCGGCCAGATAGGCGCGATAGGCGTCGCGGGACTTGGCAAAGGCCGGGTTCTTCAGATCCAGATAATAGTCCCGGTCCGGCAGGCCCAGGCCGCTCTGCACCAGGGTGACGGCAAAGGCGTCGGGGTTCTTGTCGTCGATGCCGATGCCCAGCCCGATCGGCAGGCCGATGCCAAGCCGGTTGGCCTTGCCCATCGCGGCCAGCAGATCGGCCTGCGTCCTGATGGCGGCAATATTGTCCAGCAGCGGCTTCACCGGCGTTAGCCCGCGTGCTTCGATGCCGGCTTCGTCCATGAAGGCGGCATAATAATCGCCCACCTTGCGGGTCACGCTGCCCGGTGCGGCGCTGGTGTCGGCTGCGGCGGCCTCGATGATGCTGCGCACCTGCGCGCGGGCCTTTTCGTCCACGTCGATGGCGACGCCGATATAGGCCTTGTCTGCGGGAAATTCGGTCTTGGCCAGCCAGGTGCCGTTGGCAAAGCGATTGAAATCATCGCCGGGCTTGACGCTGCGGTCCATGCCGGCGGTGTCGAAACCAAAGGTGCCGATGGCGGCGCCCTCTGCCGCAAAGGCCGGGGCGGCAATCATCGGCGCCGCGCTCAGCGCGATCAGGCTGGTGGCGATCAGAAAACTGCGCATCATTGGGTGTCCCGTCATGCTGGCAGGTCGGCTGCCGTGAATGACAGGTGTATTAGCCACTCGATACGCCGCTCACAAGAGCGATGCGTTAGGATGCCAGGCGTCAGACGGAAGTTCAGGCCGCTTGGGCAGTGGCCGCGCGAAACGCCTGACGCTTGGCATCCAGAGGCACAAGCTGGCCTTCTTCTTCGATGTGCCAGAAGGTCCAGCCATTGCAGCTGGGCAAATTCTGTGCCGCCGCGCCCATCTGGTGGATGGATCCCGTGCGGCCAGACATGTCCAGGCTGCCATCAGCGCGCACATTGGCGTGGGCACGCCGGCCGGGACCCCAAAGGCGTGTGCCGGGGCGGACAAAGCCGCTCTCCACCAGACTGCCAAACGGGATGCGCGGTTCGGCGCGTTTGCCTTCGCTGATTTCCATGGCGCCGCCGGTGAGCGGCAGCAGATCCGCGATGCGCTTTTGCGCCAGACGGACATATTTTTCCTCGCGCTCGATGCCGATCCACTGGCGGCCGAGCAGCTTGGCCACGGTGCCGGTGGTGCCGGTGCCAAAAAACGGATCCAGCACCACGTCGCCGGGGCGGGTGCAGGCGATCAGGATGCGATAGAGCAGCGCTTCGGGCTTCTGTGTCGGATGCGCCTTGTGCGCGCCGTCCTTCAGCCGTTCGTGGCCGGTGCAGATCGGGATCAGCCAGTCGGATCGCATCTGCAGGTCATCGTTCATCGCCTTCATGGCGCTGTAATTGAAACAGGGCCGCGCGCGCTCGGATTTCGCTGCCCAGATCAGGGTTTCATGGGCGTTGGTAAAGCGCGTGCCCTTGAAATTGGGCATCGGGTTGGCCTTGCGCCAGACAATATCGTTCAGCAGCCAATAGCCTTCGTCCTGCAGGGCGGCCCCCACGCGGAAGATGTTGTGATAGGAACCGATCGTCCAGATCGCGCCGTCGGGCTTCAGCAGGCGGCGGGCGGCCTTCAGCCATTCGCGGGTAAAGCGGTCATAGGCTTCAAAGCTGGAAAACTTGTCCCATTCATCTGTCACCGCATCGACATGGCTGCCGTCCGGCCGCGCCAGATCGCCGCCCAGCTGCAGATTATAGGGCGGATCGGCGAACACCAGATCAACGCTGCCGGCGGGCAGGCTGTTCATCACCTCGATGCAGTCACCCATCAGGATGCGATTGGTGGCCAGGGCCGGCGCCGCCTTGCGGCCCGACAGGCCGGTTTCGGCGGCCAGCGCTTCGGCAGTGCGCAGATCGGTGGCGCGAAAAACATTCATGACCACAGGCTCCGTGATGGAGCACCTTGATGATTCAAGCCGAGTCGTCAGTCAAATATTCATTTTGAATCAACAGGATTCCCTGATTCGCTGCAAACAGGAATCAAACCGGGAACAGCACCATATCTTGAGTCTGCCCCTGCCTGCCCGACTCAAGACCTAGTGGTGTTGCCGTGCGGACTCACCCGCCAACAATTGCGCGGATCGGTGCAAAACTGCGCCGATGCTGCGCCGTCACGCCCAGCAGCGCCAGCCCGGCTGCATGGGCGGCGGTGCCATAACCCTGGTTGCTGGCCCAGCCATAGCCGGGGTGCAGCGCATCAAGCCCGGCCATGATCCGGTCGCGCGTCACCTTGGCGATGATCGACGCGGCGGCAATCGCCGGCACGGATGCATCGCCGCCCACGATGGCCCGTGACGGCCAGCGCCAGCGTGGCAGTCGATTGCCGTCCACCAACACCTCGGCCGGCACCGCGCCCAGCGCATCGACAGCGCGGATCATCGCCAGATGCGCGGCCTGAAGAATGTTGATGGCATCGATTTCCGCCACGCTGGCCTGTCCGACGCCGATGATCGCATCGCTGGCGTGCAGCGCCGCAAACAGCGCCTCGCGGCGCTTCGCACGCAATTTCTTGCTGTCGTCCAGCCCCGCCGGCGCCTGCCCGCGCAGGATGACAGCCGCTGCCACCACCGGCCCGGCCCACGGCCCGCGCCCGGCCTCGTCAACGCCCGCTATCAGACCCGCCATGGCGGAAAGCGCCGGTTCTCGCCGGCTGCATACAGGCAGACAAGATTGCCGGCCGGATCGCGCAGCCGCGCCTCGCGCCACAGCCACGCCTCATCGCGCGGCAGCTGATCGAACGCCATGCCCGCCGCCGCGAGTTCCGCCACCCACGCATCAAGCCGCAGCGATTCCAGATAGATCACCGCGCCGCCCGCCGCCCCGGTGCCACCCAATCCTTTACCTCCATGCACCGAAAGCGTCACCCCGTTGCCAGCCTCGAACCGGGCATAATCATCTGCCGGGCTGTCCACGATCAGGCGCAGACCAAGCGCCCGGTAAAAGGCCACCGACGCCGCCAGATCGGCCGCCGGCAGCGTGATCTGATTGAGCACCGGCGGCAGCATCGTGGCGTCGTTCACCACCGCCTGCTGCCCCATCGGCCCGCAGCCCTGCCCCAGCCCCGGCGCATTCAGCAGCGCCAGGCGCACGAACTGCCGCGCCCGCACCGTGGCCTCAGGCAGCGCCAGCCCCTGCCCCAGGCCGCAGGCCAGCGCCGCCGACAGGGTGCAGCCCGAACCATGGTTATGTGGCACTGCGATGCGCGCATCGCTGAACGCCTGATGGCCATGGCGCGTGACCAGCCAATCGGTCAGCATATCGCCGTCCAGATGCCCGCCCTTGGCCAGCACGGCCCTGGGGCCGGCGTTCAGCAATTCCTGCGCCGCCAGCAGCATGTCGGCGCTGTCCTCCACCTCGGTTTCAGTGAGCGCGATCAATTCGGGGAGGTTGGGCGTGATCACGGCGGCGCGCGGCACCAGCCGTTCCATCAGCGCCCACACCGCCGCTTCATCGATCAGCGCCGCGCCGCTGGTGGCGATCATCACCGGATCCAGCACGATCGGAACGCGCACATCGGCCAGCGCTTCGGCCACCGCCATGATGGTGGCTTCATCGCCCAGCATGCCGATCTTGATGGCATCCACGCCGATATCGCCGATCACCGCCCTGATCTGCCCGGCGACGATATCGGGCGGCACCATGTGAACGGCATCGACGCTGGTGGTATTCTGCACCGTCACCGCCGTCACTGCCGTCATCGCGTGGCCGCCCAGCATGGTGATCGTCTTGATATCGGCCTGGATGCCGGCGCCGCCGCCACTGTCGGATCCGGCGATGGCCAGGATGCGCGCCGTCATGCAGCGACCACCGCCGCGCAAATCTCGTCCACCACCTGCTTGACCAGCGCCCGGTCCTCGCCTTCGGCCATCACGCGGATCAGCGGCTCGGTGCCGCTCTTGCGGATCAGCACGCGGCCGGTGCCGGCCAGCCTTGCCTCGCCGGCGGCAATCGCGGCCTGAACCGCCGGGGCGTCCAGCGGCGCGCCGCCCTTGAAGCGCACGTTCTTCAGCAGCTGCGGCAGCGGATCGAACAGGTGCAGCACCTCGCTGGCCGGGCGTCCGGTCGCCACCAGGCTGGCCAGCACCTGCAGCGCCGCCACCAGCCCGTCACCCGTGGTGGCATGATCGGCCAGGATGATGTGCCCGGATTGTTCGCCGCCCAGATTGCAGCCATGGACGCGCATCATTTCCAGCACATGGCGATCCCCCACCGCGGCCCGGTGCAGGCCGATGCCCTGCCCGGCCAGATAGCGTTCCAGCCCCAGATTGGACATCACCGTCGCCACCAGCGCGCCGCCCTTCAATTGTCCCGCCGACGCCGCGCGCGATGCGATCAGCGCCATCAACTGATCGCCGTCCACGATCTGGCCGCGTTCATCCACCACGATCAGCCGGTCGGCATCACCGTCCAGCGCGATGCCGATATCGGCACCGGCCTCGATCACCTTCATCTGCAGCGCCTTGGGGTGGGTTGAACCCACGCCATCGTTCACGTTCATGCCATCGGGCGCCACGCCGATGGCGATCACCTCCGCCCCCAGTTCCCACAGTGCCGCCGGCGCCACCTTGTAGGCCGCGCCGTGCGCGCAATCGATGACGATCTTCAGCCCATCCAGGCGCAAATGTTCCGGAAAGGTCGCCTTGGCAAAATGGATATAGCGGCCCTGCGCGTCATCGATGCGCCGCGCCCGGCCAATGGCTTCGGGCGCCGCCAGCGGGATGTCCTCGTCCAGCAGCGCCTCGATCGCGGCCTCATCCTCGTCCGACAATTTATAGCCATCGGGGCCGAACAGCTTGATGCCATTGTCGTGAAACGGGTTGTGGCTGGCGGAAATCATCACGCCGATATCGGCCCGCATCGAACGGGTGAGCATCGCCACCGCCGGCGTGGGCATCGGCCCCAGCAGCGTCACATCCATGCCCACGCTGGTAAAGCCGGCGGTCAGCGCCGATTCCATCATGTAACCCGAAAGCCGCGTGTCCTTGCCGATCACCACCCGGTGGGTGTGCGTCCCGCGCAGGAAATGCCGGCCGGCGGCCTGCCCCACCTTCATGGCGATGGCCGCCGTCATCGGCGGCGTGTTGGTCAGGCCCCT
>DAITMD010000179.1:0-4691 GCA_036835345.1 Sandarakinorhabdus sp.
AGGATCTGCACAGCCATCCGGAGCTGAGCTTTGAAGAGGTTCGATCGGCCGGCATCCTGGCGGCAGAAGCGCGGGCGGCGGGCTTTGACGTAACCGAAAAGGTGGGCCGCACCGGCGTGGTGGCGGTGATGAAGAACGGCGCCGGCCCGACCGTGCTGATCCGCGCCGATATGGACGGCCTGCCGGTGAAGGAAACCACCGGCCTGCCATATGCCAGCACGGCGATGGGCCGTTATGGCGACGGGCCGATGACGCCGGTGATGCACGCCTGCGGCCACGATATCCATATGGCGGTGTGGGTGGGCACGGCGCGCTGGCTGGCCGCCAACAAGGGCCAGTGGCGCGGCACGGCGGTGATGATCGGGCAGCCCGCCGAAGAAGGGCTGGGCGGCGCGCGGGCGATGCTTGCCGATGGCCTGCTGACGCGGTTTCCCAGGCCGGATTTCACGCTGGCGCTGCACGACAGCGCCGCCATTCCCGCCGGCACCGTCAGCGTGCCGCAATATCGGGCGCTGTCCATCTCCACCTCGATGGACATGCTGGTGAAGGGCATCGGCGGCCACGGGGCCTATCCGGCCACCACCAAGGACCCGGTGGCGCTGGCGGCGCGCATCGTGACCGCGCTGCAGCCGCTGATCTCGCGTGAGAACGACCCGTTTCAGCCGGCGGTCATCACCGTGGGCAGCATCCATGGCGGCACCAAGCACAATATCATCCCCGATGAAGTGGCCCTGCAGCTGACCATCCGCAGTTATGATGCAAGGCAGCAGCAACGGCTGATCGACAGCATCGCCCGCGTGGCGCGCGGCGAAGCGATTGCAGCCGGCCTGCCCGATACGCTGATGCCGGTGATCCGCACCACCGCCATCGGCACACCGACCCTGAACGACACGCCGCTGGCCATGCGCCTGAAGGCAGCATTCGAGGCGAAACTGGGCAAGGCCCGCGTGGTCGATCTGGATCCATCGATGGCCTCGGAGGATTTTCAGCTGTTCGGGCTGGAGGCCAAGGTGCCGTCGGTCATCTATTGGCTGGGCGCGGTGCCGCAGGCCAAGTGGGACGCGGCGCAAAGCGGCGGCCCGGCCATTCCGTCCCTGCATAACGCCGGCTGGGCGCCCGATCCGGCGCCGACCATCGCGACGGGCGTGGAAACGATGACGGCAGCCGCCGTGATGCTGATGCCGGCGCGCTAGCCCCCTCAAAAAGCCCAAGCGCCGAATCGCCCCAAGGCCGTGCTACAAGCATGCCAAGCAATCTTGGGAAGGATGCGGCGATGCGCGATTACACCAAATTCTACATCAACGGCGCGTGGGTGGAGCCGGCAGTGGCCAATCCACTGGACGTGATCAATCCAGCCACCGAAGCGGTTGCCGGCCGCATCAACCTGGGCAGCGCTGCCGACGTGGACCGTGCCGTGGCCGCCGCCAAGGCCGCCTTTCCGGCCTTCAGCCGCACCAGCGTGGCCGAACGCATTGAACTGATGGGGGCAATCGCGGCCGAATATCAGAAGCGGTACAACGATATCGCCGCCGCCATCACCGAGGAAATGGGCGCGCCGGCGTGGCTGAGCAATCAGGCGCAGGCGGCGCTGGGCATCGGCCATATCGCCACCGCGATCGAGGTGCTGAAGAATTACAAGTTTGACGAAATGCGCGGCACCACGCTGATCACCAGGGAGCCGATTGGCGTGTGCGCCTTCATCACGCCGTGGAACTGGCCGATCAACCAGATCGCCTGCAAGGTGGCGCCGGCGCTGGCGGTGGGCTGCACCATGGTGCTGAAACCATCGGAAATCGCGCCGTTCAGCGGCTATATCTGGACGGAAATCCTGCACGCGGCTGGCGTGCCGGCCGGTGTGTTCAACCTGATCAACGGCGATGGGCCGGGTGTGGGGACGGCGCTTTCGGGACACCCCGATGTCGATATGGTCAGCTTCACCGGATCGACCCGCGCCGGCATCGCGGTGGCCAAGAATGCCGCCGATACCGTCAAGCGCGTGGCGCAGGAACTGGGCGGCAAATCGCCCAACATCGTGCTGCCCGATGCCGATCTGGTGAAGGCCGTCACCGGCGGCGTGCAGAGCGTGATGATGAATTCGGGCCAGAGCTGCAACGCGCCCACCCGCATGCTGGTGCCGCGCGAGAAAATGGCCGAAGCCGCCGCCATCGCCAAACAGGCGGCCGAGGCCACCACCGTGGGCGATCCAAACGGCAACAGCGCCATGGGCCCGGTGGTGAGCGAAACCCAGTGGAACAAGATCCAGGGCCTGATCGAGCAGGGCATCAAGGAAGGCGCCACGCTGGTGGCCGGCGGGCCGGGCCGGCCGGAAGGGCTGGACAAGGGCTATTATGTAAAGCCCACCATCTTTGCCGATGTGACTAACGACATGACCATCGCGCGCGAGGAAATCTTCGGCCCGGTGCTGGCGATGCTGCCCTATGACAGCGAGGAACAGGCCATCGCGGTGGGCAACGACACGGTCTATGGCCTTGCCGCCTATGTGCAGGGTGAACCGGAACATGCGAGGAAGGTGGCCCGCGAACTGCGCGCCGGCCAGGTCAACATCAATCAGGCCGGGTTCGATCTGATGGCGCCGTTCGGCGGTTACAAGCAATCGGGCAATGGCCGCGAATGGGGCGACCATGGCTTTGCCGATTTCCTCGAAACCAAGGCGATCATCGGCTTTGGCGAAGCAAAGGCGGCGGAATGACCATCCACACCCCCATCTGTGATCTGCTGGGCGTTCCCCACCCGGTGCTGCTGGCCGGCATGGGCGGGGTATCCTATGCAGAGGTGTGCGCTGCCGTGTCCGACGCCGGCGGCTTTGGCTCGCTGGGCATGGCGGGCCTGCCGCCGCAGTTCATTGCCGATCAGATGAAGCGTGTGAAAGACCTGACCGACAAGCCGTTCGGCGTCGATCTCTTGACCGCGCAGCCCGAAACCCTGACCGCCAGCGTGGACGTGATCATCAAGGGCGGGGCACGCGCGTTCATCGCCGGGCTGGGCGTGCCGGTGGCGATCATCACCGAACTGAAACAGGCCGGCATCGTGGTGATGTGCATGGCCGGCAACGTGAAGCACGCCGTGAAGGCCGCCGAGGCCGGCTGCGACGTGATCATCGCGCAGGGCACCGAAGGCGGCGGCCATACCGGCAGCGTGGCCAGCGTGGCGCTGTGGCCGCAATGCGTGGACGCGGTTGACATTCCGGTGGTGGCGGCCGGCGGGCTGTATGACGGGCGCGGGCTGGCGGCGGCGCTGGCGTTCGGCTGCGTGGGCGTGTGGATGGGCACCCGCTTCATCGCCAGCGTTGAGGCGCACGCCGGTCAGAAATACAAGGACGCGATTCTGGGGATGAGCGAAAGCGACACGGTGATCAGCAAGGTGTTCACCGGCAAGACGCTGCGCGCCATCGTGAACGACAGCAACCGCGATTTCGACAATCGCAACGCCAAGCCGTTCGCGGCGCAGGTGATGGAATCGGTGCAGTTGAACCGGCTGGGGCCGATTGCCGGCGTGCTGGACGTGATCCCCGAAACCCAGTGTCTGGCGGCCGGGCAGGGCGGCGGCGGCATCACCGAGATTCTGCCCGCCGGCGAGATCGTGCGGCGCACCGTGGCCGAGGCGGAAAGCGCCATTGCCGGAATGCGGAGGTTCGGCTGATGCGCGCCTTTTTGATCGCGGCCCTGTTGGCCAGCCCGGCGCTGGCAACGGATGGCCCGGTCTTCATGGGTTTCGGCTCACATACGCCGGTGGAACATGATGTCGCGATCCCCAGGGGCATGGTGCTGCGCCACGTTTATGATGTGCGCCCCGCCACACCCGGCAAGCGCAATCCCGGCTTTGAAACGGCGGCGCGTTTCATCAACAGCCATGTGGCGAACGGCATGGCAGAGCGCGATGTGGCGGTGGCCGTTGTGGTGCATGGCAGCGCCATTGCCGAACTGACCAGGGCAGAGGTTTATGCCGCCCGCAACAATGGCGCCGCCAACGCCAGCCAGGCGATGGTGGAGGAAATGCTGAAGAAAGGCGTGCGCTTCATCGTGTGCGGGCAGGCGGCCAACATGATGGGCGTGAAGAAGGCCGATCTGTTGCCGGGGGTGGAACTGGCCATTTCCGCCAGCAGCGCCCATGCGATACTGCAGGCGCAGGGTTACACGCTGAACCCGTTCTGAAGTCGAGGGTTGGCTGGTCTGGCTGTGGTTTGTCGTTTCTGGTGCTGCCGCTGCCGGGATGGTGCTGGGGGTGTTCTGGTGGTGGGTGATGTTCTTTTTCACCATCCCGTTCGTGTTTCTGGCGTGGGCCGCGCCAACTGCCTGGATTTATCTCACCACCGGATTGCTGCTGTGGCTGCCGCTGCGCCGGCGGCCCGGACGCGCGGCGGCGGCTGTTGTTGCCGGGCTGGCCATCGTCGCCTTTGCGGTGCCGTGGGTGATGAACCGCCAGCTGGACGCAATGCTGGCGCAGGCCGTTGCCGATGATCGCGGCGGCCCCGTAACGCTTGGCCAGCCGGCGCCGGTGGCATTGTTGGAAGGCAATGGCAACGGCTATTGCGGCACGGATTGCATGCGCTTTCTGATCACCGGTCGCGCCACCGCGGTGCTGTTTGGTCCGCAGCCGGGCGGCCCGCCGGTCCCGGCTATGCCAGTGCGGCGCATCCGGGTGGTGCCGGCCACAGGTCCGCCGTGCCCGCC
>DAITMD010000179.1:4701-5200 GCA_036835345.1 Sandarakinorhabdus sp.
CGCTGCCCGAAAAAGCCAACAAGCTGTTGTCGCGCTGGGATTTCCCACTGCTGCCACGCGCGCACTGCGTGGTCATCGATACGGCGCCGCTGGGCAGTGCCAGACATGTATTTCTATTGGCCGGATCTGCGCGCTATTCGGAAGACCGCTTGCCCGGCCTTCGCCTGCGCTGGCGGCGGCACGAGATATTCGGCTGGCAGGGCAGCGCGCCGGTGCTGCTGATGCGGCGCAGCGCGGCTGAGGCCAAACGCATCGCCGCGCCGCTCACCCTGTGGCCGATGTCCGGGGCCGACACCAGTTCGCCGGCGCATTGGGGAGAGGGTGCGAAACTGCAGGCAGGGCGAGAACTGCCCTATGGCGGCACGTGGATGGTGAAAGAGCGGATGTATGTGCCGGAATATGACGACCGGCGCCCGCCGCCGAGAACATAAGGCTCACCCCTTGAGGCTGGGCACCCGGCCGGCGGCTTCGTCGGCGGTGGCTGCCGGCCCCGGCACGC
>DAITMD010000180.1:0-5175 GCA_036835345.1 Sandarakinorhabdus sp.
TGCGGATGGTCTCGATCTCGTCGCCGAAGAAATCCAGCCTGAGGCCGTGATCCACGCCCGCCGGCATCACGTCCACCAGGCCGCCGCGCAGGGCATATTCGCCCGGCTCCACCACTGTATCCACCCGCACATAGCCGTTGGCGGCCAGCTTCAGCGCCAGCGCGCCGCGATCGATGGCGCTGCCCGGCTTCAATCGCGCTGACAGGCTGGCGATGCGGGCGCGCGGCAGGCAGCGCTGCGTGATGGCGTTGACCGTGGTGATCACCAGCTCAGCCCCGGCGGGCGGCTCGGCCAGCGCGGCAAAGGCCGCCACCCGGTCGGCCGCGGCCTTCAGTGATGGGGAGGCGCGGTCATAGGGCAGGCAATCCCACGCCGGAAGCAGCACGATGGCGATTTCCGGCGCGAAATAATGCGCCGCCTCGGCCAGTTCGCGGGCCTGCGCTTCATCGGCAGCGATGAACCATGCCCGGCCGGCTGCTGCCCGCGCCGCATCGGCCATCAGCCACGGCAGATAGCCGGCGCCGCAGCGCGCCAGCGTGAGCGGGCGCTGCGCCGCCACAAAGCGCGGCAGATCGATCATTTCAGCACGTCGACATAATCGAGCCGTTTCAGCGCTTCCATCAGCGGCCCGTCCAGATGGGCCGGCGGCGCGGCGGTGCCGAACGCCCACGCCAGGATATCGACATCCTGTTCCTGCAGCAGCACTTCGAACCACGCCAGTTCGGCATCGCCCCAATTGGCGTGATGGCGTGCGAAGAAGCCGCCCACCACCAGATCGGATTCCTTGGTCCCGCGATGTTCGGCACGGTAACGGGCGCGGCGCAGGCGCAGATCCATGGTGTCGGGCTGATTGTCGTTCATGCGGGTTCCAAACGCCGTTGCCGCGCCGGCGTTTCAAATTGCCGGCACGGTGCTAAGGTTCTGGCCATAGCCATGCGCCCGGCCATCCTCAATCCCCTGTTTGCCGAAGTATCGGCCCTGAAAGGCGTCGGCCCGTCGCAGGTGCGGCAGCTTGCCCGGCTGAAGATCGAGCGCGTGAAGGATCTGGCCTTCCACCTGCCGACCATGATGATCGAACGCGCCGTGGTGGATGCGCTGGACGAAAGCCTGGTCGGGCGGCCGGTGATCGTGGCGCTCACGCCGGCGCGCCACGAACGCGGCGGACCGCGCAGCCCCTTGCGGGTCGCGGCCATCGACCGCGCCGGGCAGTGGGTGGACCTGACCTTCTTTGGCCAGTCCGCCAGCTGGGCGCAGACGCGGCTGCCGATCGGGGTGGAAAAGCGCATCATCGGCAAGCTGGACCGTTATGGCCAGAAACTGCAGATCGCCCACCCTGATGTGATGCCGATGGAAAGCCCGGCGCTGCCGGCGCAGCGCGAGCCGGTCTATCCGCTGACCGAAGGCATGACCAACCGGCGGCTGGGGCAATTGACGGCCGAAGCGCTGGAGCGGGTGCCGGCGATGGACGAATGGATCGAGCCATCGGTGATCGCGCGCGCCGGCTGGGCCGGCTTTGCCGACAGCCTGGCGGCCGCGCACCGCATCGAGGGTGGGCGCGACCGGCTGGCCTATGATGAACTGCTGGCCAATCAGCTGGCGCTGCTGCTGGTGCGCGCCGATACGCGCAGCCGGCGGGGGCGGGCGCTGGCGGGGGTTGGACGGTTGGTGGAGGCCCTGCGCGCCCGCCTGCCATGGCCGCTCACCGGCGCGCAGAACCGGGTGGTGGGCGAAATCATCGGCGACATGGCCCAGGCCCAGCCGATGCTGCGGCTGCTGCAAGGCGATGTGGGATCGGGCAAGACGCTGGTGGCGCTGATCGCCATGCTGGGCGCGGTGGAGGCCGGCGCGCAGGCGGCGCTGCTGGCGCCCACCGAGATATTGGCGCGGCAGCATCTGGCAACGCTGACGAAGCTGGTGGACGGCCTGCCGGTGCGGATCGCGCTGCTGACGGGGCGGGACAAGGGCCGCGCCAGGGAATCGCTGCTGGCCGATCTGGCGGCCGGGCGCATCGACATTTTGGTGGGCACGCACGCCATCTTTCAGGAGGCGGTGGACTATCACGATCTGGGGCTGGTGGTGGTGGATGAACAGCACCGCTTTGGCGTGGCGCAGCGGCTGCTGCTGGCAAGCAAGGCAAAATTGCCGCCGCACGTGCTGACCATGACGGCCACGCCGATCCCGCGCAGCCTGTCGCTGACCCGGTTCGGCGAAATGGACCAGAGCATCATCGATGAACGCCCGCCCGGCCGGCAGCCGATCGAAACGCGGGTGACGTCTTCGGAGCGGCTGGACGATGTGATCGGCGCTCTGGCCCGGCATCTGGAGGGCGGCGGGCAGGCCTATTGGGTGTGTCCGCTGGTGGATGGCAGCGAGGATGCCGATGAAGCCGCCGCCACCACGCGCGCTGCCTTCCTGAAGGGGCGGCTGGGCGAGGGCAGGGTTGGCCTGGTGCACGGCAAGATGAAGGGGCCGGAAAAGGATGCGGTGATGGCGGATTTCGCCGCCGGCAAGCTGGGCCTGCTGGTGGCGACCACGGTGATCGAAGTGGGTGTGGATGTGCCGAACGCCACGCTGATGGTGATCGAGGCGGCAGAGCGTTTCGGGCTGGCGCAGCTGCACCAGCTGCGCGGCCGGGTGGGGCGCGGGGCGGCCCACAGCGTCTGCCTGCTGCTGCGTGGGCCGGAACTTTCCGAAACGGCGCGCAGCCGGCTGAAGCTGATGCGCGAGACCAATGATGGCTTTCGCATCGCCGAAGCCGATCTGGAACTGCGCGGGCCGGGCGAAATATTGGGCACGCGGCAATCGGGGGAGGAGGCGTTCCGCTTTGCCGATCCGGAACGGGTGCAGCGCTATGTGACGATGGCGCGCGATGATGCGCGGCTGCTGCTGGACCGCGATGGCGGATTGTCAGGGCCGCGCGGACAGGCGGCGCGGGTGCTGCTCTATCTGTTCGAGCGGGATGCGGGGGTGGCGCTGCTGCGCAGTGGTTAGCGGTCGTTGGCGGAGCCGCCGAGTCCGCAGGGGGATACAAGCAAGAAGAAGAAAGTGCGTGGCGAAGCCACGCCGTCGAAGCTGTTCTGCCGGCTTGGTGCCGGCAGCCAGCCCGGCCGGTCAGACACGAGTCTGCCCGCAACGCTTGCGCGTTGCGGGCAGCCGATCAGCGACGCCTATAAGCCGGGTTCTGTCCTGTCCGAAAACAGGGGCGGCCATTCCTCTCGGACGGCGGTTGCCCGCCGCCTCCAGCAACCAACCCGGATGGCTGGGCCGGTTCCTGCCCTGCGAGCCGAAGCCCGCGCGCCATCCCTATTCGGTCTTGCTCCCGGTGGGGTTTGCCGTGCCGCTCTGGTTGCCCATCGCGCGGTGCGCTCTTGCCGCACCGTTTCACCCTTGCCTGTCCGTTCCGAAGAACGCCATCGGCGGTCTCTTCTCTGTGGCACTGTCCCTGACCCCTTTCGGAGCCGCCGGGTGTTACCCGGCACCGCGTTCCGTGGAGCCCGGACTTTCCTCGGCAGGATTGCTCCTGACGCGGCCGCCCGGCGACGTGATCGCGGCTTTCCCATGGCATTTTGCGGCGATTCGCGCCACAGGCAGCCGCATGATCGAGATCGAAGGGTCGGGCCGGGATTTCACCGTGCCGGCCGAAGTCATTGCCGAAGGGCTGAAGCTGGCGCCGGCGCAGGTGCAGCCGATGCTGGCCGGGCGGTTGATCACCGCGTGGGTGGAGGCCGGTGTGGATGAAGATCTGGGCACGTTCCGCCTTACCTTCGCCACCGACAAACGCCGCCTGCGCCTGATCGTCGATGCGTTGGGCGAGGTGATCGGCCAATCCACACTGGATTTTGGCGGGCATGACATACCGCTGAAAGCGCGCCGGCCGGGCGCAGTCTAGAGAGTCGCAGCCAACATTACAGGGTTGCAATGTTTGGCCGGCAGCGGCATACCCATCTGGTCGGGACCGAGGATCCCCCCATTTTCATCGGTCCTGCCGGCTGGCATGCCTTGCCGGCCCTCCGCATTTGGTGGTGGCCTTCCCCCTGTTTGGCCGCCCGCGGATCAACTTGCGGCCGATGCCCCCGTGGTGCCGGCCGCTTTTTTTACAGCCCTTCGGCCAGCTACAGGCTTTTTGTCAGAGGCCTTCTGCAAGCAGAAGCCCGCGCAGGATGGCGCGGCATTCGGCATCGATCAGTCCGTCCAGCCGGGCCGGGCGGTGGCGGCGCTGAAAGGCGATCACCGTGTCCATTTTTGGCCCGACATCATAGCCATAGCGGCCCAGCGCCATCAGGAATCCGCCGTCGGTCCAACCCGGATCAACACTGGGCAGCGGTTTGGCAGCCAGCCCCAGCGCGGCCAGCCGCGGCCAGTCGAACAGCTCACCCGGATCCTGCTTGCGGGCCGGCGCGATATCGCTGTGGCCCACCACATTGGCCGGATTGATGCGGCAGCGCGGCACGATATCGGCCAACAGCGCCTCCACCGCCGCCATCTGTTCGGCGGGGAAGGGCACATAGCCAAATTCGTGGCCGGGATTGACGATCTCGATCCCGATGCTGGCGCTGTTCACATCGGCGGTGCCGCGCCACCAGCTGCGCCCGGCGTGCCAGGCGCGATGGGCTTCGTCCACCATCTGCAGCACGGTGCCATCTTCGGCGACGACATAATGGGCCGAAACCTTCGCGGCCGGATCGGCCAGCCGCTCGATCGCTGCCGCGCCGCTGATCATGCCGGTATAATGCAGCACCACCATGCCGATCGGCAGTGTGCGGCTGTCGAAATTCGGGCTGGGGCGCTGGATCAGGGCAGGCATCATATCGGCTCCACCGGCATATCGCTGTCACGCCGCTGCGCCGTGCGCAAGGTGATGATCGCCACGCCCACCAGCGTCAGCCCCCCGCCAAGCAGCATCTGGCCGGTGATCGGCGTGTTGTAGACGGCCACGGCAATCGCCACCGCAATCAGCGGGGTGGGCAGGGTGAGCGGCGACACCACCGCCACCGGATAGCGTTGAAACAGCCAGGTCATGCCGCCGTGGCCGACGATGGAGGACAAGATGGCCGAATAGCCGATCCAGCCCCAGGTGGCGGCCGGCAGTTCGGGGATGGCGGCCAGCCGCTGCGGTTCGATGATCTGCGCGGCGGCCAGCATCACCGGGATCGACACCAGCCCCAGCCAGCCATG
>DAITMD010000181.1:0-5102 GCA_036835345.1 Sandarakinorhabdus sp.
TTCGGTCTGGTGGGTGCTGCTCAGCGCCGCCGCAAGGGGCTGACCGTCGCTGCCTGATCGGCGCGACAGTTCAACCCGCGATCAAAGGGGTGCGGTGTCGGCTTTCGGCACCGCACCCTTTTTCGCTTCGGGCGGGATGCTGTTGTAGATGGATGGCGGCGTCAGGCCCAGGCCGGCGCGCACCGCCTCCAGCGGCTGCGGCAACAGGGCGGCATAATCAAGCTGCCCCAGCCAGGCGCAGCGCCGGCCGCGCTGATAGCCTTCGAAAATTGCCCGCACATAGGGGTGGCGGTCCGGTGCCTTGCGGCTGGTGACGGCAGCGCCCGCGGCGATGAACGCCCAGCCCAGGCCCGTCGTCTGCGGCCACGAAAACGCCACCAGACAGGCTTCACCCAGGCCATCGGTGCCGTAGCCGGCCAGCACGTGCCACAGATCGTGCACGTCGCGAATGCGGCGCCCGAACCACGCCACCGGATGCTCCACGCCCTTCATCACCTGCGATGAAACCGCGATCAGCCCTTCGGCCGAGATATTGTTGGCCTCTACATGCGCCAGATAGGCGCGGCCCAGACTGTCAGGTGGCAGGCTGGCCAGCCACACCCGGTCGCTGAGCAGGGCGGCGATTTCTTCCCGGCGAAAGGCCAATTGGCCGCCTTCCACCGTGGTCAGCAGGCGGTGATAGCTGCGCCAGGTGGCATCGCCGTTCAGCGCCTGCATGATGTTGAACACCTCGCCGGTCGAATCCTTGTCGGCCAGCAGGCGTTTGAGCGCGGCAAAGGCTGCCGGCCAGTTGCGGCGCGGGCGCTCGATGGGCTGCGGCAGGACCGCGGTGATGGGCTGAATGGCGCTCATTGCGGAGTGACACTACGCACAAAATCCCGGCAATCTCAACCCACATCCTCGATGCTGAGCAGCGTTGCATTGCCGCCGGCGCTGGTGGTGTCGGTAGACACCGTGCGTTCGGTGACAAAACGATAGAGATAGTGCGGGCCGCCGGCCTTGAACCCGGTGCCGGACAGGCCTTCGCCGCCGAACGGCTGGCTGCCCACCACTGCGCCGATCATCGATCGGTTGACATAAAGATTGCCCACCGCCGCCAGTCGCTCCACTTCAGCAGCAACGCTGGCGATGCGGCTGTGCAGGCCCATGGTCAGGCCAAAGCCGCTGGCATTCACCGCCGCCACGGTTTCAGCCAGCTTGCCGGCCGGCCAGGTGGCGACATGCAGGATCGGGCCGAACCATTCGGCCTGAAGGTCTCCGGGCGAATCCAGCCTCATGATGGTGGGCGCAACGAAATCGCCATCGGCGGGCACAGGCAGGCTGTGCACCCAGCGGGCGCGCTGCGACTGGCGATAATCCTCCAGCCGTGCGCGGGCGGCGGCATCGATCACCGGGCCAACGTCGGTCGCCGGATCTTCGGTGTTGCCCACCACCAGACAATCCATCGCGCCCTTCAGCATGGCCAGCGTGCGCCCTGCCACGTCGTCCTGCACCAGCAGCAGGCGCAGCGCCGAACAGCGCTGCCCGGCCGAGCGGAAGGCCGAGGTGATGACATCGGCCACCACCTGTTCGGTAAGTGCTGTGGAATCGACGATCATTGCGTTGATGCCGCCGGTTTCCGCAATCAGT
This sequence comes from Sandarakinorhabdus sp., assembly GCA_036835345.1. Taxonomy (GTDB): domain Bacteria; phylum Pseudomonadota; class Alphaproteobacteria; order Sphingomonadales; family Sphingomonadaceae; genus Sandarakinorhabdus. The sequence goes on from DAITMD010000181.1 coordinate 1,630, forward strand.
GGCACCAGCGGGCGCGTGTCATCGTCCAGCAGGCTGCGCGCGATGCGCCGGGCGGTGGCGGTGCTGCCGGTAAAGGCCACGCCCATGATCCTGTTGTCTGCCACCAGCGCGCCGCCCACTTCGCCGCCGCCGGTAGCGAGACCGAACACATCGGCGGGGATGCCGGCCGCCAGCGCCAGCCTGCGCGCCATCGCGGCAATGATCGGCGTCTGCGGTGCCGGCTTGGCAACCACGGCATTGCCGGTCACCAGCGCAGCGGCCACCTGCCCCAGGAAGATCGCCAGCGGGAAGTTCCACGGGGCGATGGCAGCGAACACGCCGCGCCCGTCCAGCCGCAGTTCGTTGCGCTCGCCAGTGGGGCCGGGCAGGGCGGTGGTCACCATGATGCGCCGGGCTTCGGCGGCATAGAAGCGGCAGAAATCCACCGCCTCGCGCACTTCGGCCAGCGCATCGGGCAGGGATTTTCTGGCTTCCTTCACCAGACACGCCATCAGATCGGCGCGGTCACGCTCCAGCAGGTCGGCCAGCTGATCGAGGGCAGCGGCGCGCTGTGCCACCGGCTGCCGGTTCCAGGCCGGGAAGGCAGCGCGGGCGGCGCTGATGGCGGCGTTCACATCACCGGGTGCCGGCGCTGGCGGCAGGGAGAAGGCCGTGACATGGGCCGACAGGTCAGCCAGCACGTCGGCATCGGCCAGATCGATGCCGGCACTGTTGACGCGCGATGCACCGTAAAGCGCCGCCGGCAGCGGAATGGACGGGTGCGGCGTGCCGCCAACGCGGGCAATCTTGGCAGCGGGATCGGCCAGCAGATCGGCATCGCTCACGCTTTCATCGGCCAGTTGGTGCACGAAGCTGCTGTTGGCGCCATTTTCCAGCAGGCGGCGCACCAGATAGGCCAGCAGATCGCGGTGGCCGCCCACCGGCGCATAGGTGCGGCAGCGCCAGCCATCCTGCCGGACCAGCCGTTCGAACAGGCCCTCGCCCATGCCGTGCAGGCGCTGAAACTCAAAGTCGCGGCGGCCCGACCGTGTGGCCCATTCAATGATCGTCGCCGCGGTGAGTGCATTGTGGCTGGCAAAGGCCGGATAGAGGCGGGTATCGGCCAGCATGTCGGCCGCGCAGGCCAGATAGGACACATCGGTCGCCGCCTTGCGCGTGAACAGCGGATAATCGGACAGGCCGTTTTCCTGCGTGCGCTTGATTTCGCTGTCCCAATAAGCGCCCTTGACCAGCCGCACCGTCAATTTGTGGCCGGTTTCGCCGGCAAGTGCCCCGGCCCAGGCGATCACGGCGCGGGCGCGCTTGCCATAGGCCTGCACCGCCATGCCGAACCCGCCCCAGTTGCCATTGACTCCGGGTCTTGGCCGGCGGGCCACGGCGGCGATGATGCCCAGGCTCATGTCCAGCCGTTCCTGTTCTTCGGCGTCCACGGTCAGGCCGATGCCGGCAGCGGCGGCTTCATCGGCCAGGCTGTGCAGCATCTCGATCAGCGCCGGCACGCAGGTGGCGGCGTGCGCGGTTTCATAACGCGGGTGCAGGGCCGAAAGCTTCACAGAAATGCTGTGCCGGGCGGTGATGTCGTCGGCTTTGGATTTGGCGGCGTGTTTGCCCACCGCCCGGATGGCATCGCGGTAACTGGCGAAATAGCGCTGGCCATCCTCGGCGGTGCGCGCAGCCTCGCCCAGCATGTCGAAACTGGCGGTGAAGCCCTTGTTGTCCTTGTCGTCGGCGCGGTCCAGCGCTTCGGTGATGGTGCGGCCCATCACGAACACCTGCCCCATCAGGCGCATGGCGGCGCCAACCGCCTGCCGCACGAAGGGTTCGCCGGCGCGCGCCACCAGCCGTTTCAGCACGCTGGCGCGGCCATCTTCGGCCACCAGTGCGCGGGTGATGACCAGCCCCCAGGTGGCGCTGTTGACCAGCGCGCTGTCACTGTCGCCCAGATGGTCTGACCAGTCGGGCGTGCCCAGTTTGTCGCGGATGAGCAGATCGGCGGTGGCGGCATCGGGCACGCGCAAAAAGGCTTCGGCCAGGCTGAGCAGCGCCACGCCTTCGGCGGTGTTGAGCTGATATTGGTGCAGGAAGCGATTGACCCAGCCCGACCCTTGCGCGGCGCGCAGATCGCTGAGCAGGCCCTCGGCATGGCGCTCAACGGCGGCGCGGGTTTCGGCATCCAGCGTGGCCGCCGGCAGCAGGCTGGCCAGCACCGCAGGTTCGGCAGCGCGGTGAAGGGAGCGCATCCGGGTGCGCGCGGCATCGCATGATATGGTCATGCTCTCGCCTCTACTGCCGGCGCAGCGCGGCGTCATCAGCCGTTTGCAGGACCAAACAAAACGGCAGCGGGGTGGCCCGCTGCCGTCATGCTTGCCCGCGGTGCGGGCGATGATTTTTGCCGGAGCACGCCTCCGGCAATCAAGGCCTCAGGCGGCAACCGTCAGGCGGTTGCGGCGGCGACTGGCAGCGCCAACCAGACCGAAGCCGGCGATCAGCATCGCCCAGCTGCTCGGTTCAGGAATGCCCTGGCCGGTGATCGCTGAGTCAGCGTAGAAGCTATCAAACTCGAACGCCACGCCGGTCGAGGTGAACACCAAGCCTGTGATTACTTCACCCGCACCGGCGATGAAGTTCACCCGGCGGTTGGTGCTTGCCGCGCCCTGGTTGCCGTCGGCTGGAGGCAGCAGGGGCCCACCGGAGATGCTGAAGATTTCAACGCCACCGGCGCCCAGCACCTTCACGTTGTTGTAGGTGTCAATCGAACCCCAGTAGAAGCTGATCGAGGCCAGATCAGGCGTGGCGAGGGTTGCTGTTCCCGGCGCGAAGGCGCTGGACACAAAACCAAAGCAGCTTGGCGTTCCGCCCGGACCGACAGCCGGCATCGCCGCGCCAGGCAACGATGTGCAGCTGGTCTGCAGTGCGCCCGTCCAAGAGAAGCCGGCGGCCTGAAACCCGTCGAAATCCAGAGCCAGCGTCTGGCCGGGTGCCGGACCCGGGTCGGGCGCACCAAAAACACCCGTCACCGTTACGGCCTGGGCTGACGTGGCGAGGCCGAGAACGGCCACCGAGAAAAGCAGTTTGCGCATCATTTACCCCCGCTAGGACATTAACTATTTTTCAGTCTATTAGAAAGCTGAACGCTGAGCAACCGAATTCTTTCGAAAGGGTAAAGATGGGCCAGCTGCGGCATGAGCAGTTGACGCAGCGAAGAGCGCGGGCTTAGGCTTTGAGAAACGAGAAATTTGGGGAAGGATTGCCGCTGTGGCCCGCAATGCACTGACGATCGAGGAGTATCAGGCCCAGATCGGCAAGGAGGTTGGCGTATCCGACTGGATCGACGTGCCGCAGGCCAAGATCGATGCCTTTGCCGAGGTGACGGGCGATCACCAGTTCATCCACGTCAATCCGGAACTGGCGGCGCAGACGCCGTTCGGCACCACCATTGCCCATGGCTACCTCACGCTCAGCCTGCTCAGCGT
>DAITMD010000182.1:0-5086 GCA_036835345.1 Sandarakinorhabdus sp.
GATGACGTGATCAACGTCTCTGGCCACCGCATGGGCACCGAGGAAATCGAAGGCGCCATCCTGCGCGACAAGGCGCTCAATCCCGAAAGTCCGGTGGGCAATGTGCTGGTGGTGGGCGCGCCGCACCGCGAAAAGGGGCTGACGCCGCTGGCCTTCATCACGCCGGCGCCGGGGCAGACCATCACCCGCGATGACGAGCGCCGGCTGGCCGATCTGGTGCGCAGCGAAAAGGGCGCGGTGGCGGTGCCGGGTGATTTCATTACCGTCAGCCAGTTCCCGGAAACCCGCAGCGGCAAATATATGCGCCGCATGGTGCGGGCGCTGGTGGAGGGCACCCCCATCGGCGACGTGACCACGCTGAAGAATCCGGAGAGCCTGGACGAACTGAAACGCGTGATCGCCGCGTGGGAGCGCAAGCAGCGGCTGTCTGACGATCAGGATATTTTCGATCGCTACCGCTATTTCCGTATTCAATACAACATCATCGCGCCGGGCAAGAAAGTGGCGACAGTCTATGTCACCAATCCGCCGGTTAACGCCTTCAACGAACGCGCCATCGATGAACTGGTGATCGTGGTGGAGCATCTGTCGCGCCGAGATGACGTGGCCGCCGTGGTGTTCACTGGCGATGGCACCGCCAGCTTCGTGGCCGGGGCCGACATCCGCCAGTTCCTGGACGAAATCCACACGCTGGAGGAAGCCCGCGTGCTGCCGGCCAACGCCCAGCTGGCGTTCGGCAAGATCGAACAGATGGGCAAGCCGTGCATTGCCGCCATTCAGGGCGTGGCGCTGGGCGGCGGCATGGAATTTGCGCTGGCCTGCCATTGGCGCGTGGCCGAGGCCCATGCCCGGTTTGGCCAGCCGGAAATCCGCCTGCGCCTGCTGCCGGGCTATGGCGGCACGCAGCGCCTGCCGCGCCTGCTCAGCGACCGGCGCGGGCCGGAAGGCCTGCTGGACGCACTGGACCTGATCCTGGGCGGTCGCAGCATCGATGCCGCCAAGGCCGCCGAGATTGGCGCGATCGACGCGGTGGCCGATGGCAGCACCGATGCGCTCAGCCTGGCCCATGCCGCCGTGCGCGAATATGTGCGGCACGGCGATATCAGCCATCTGGGCCGCGCCTGGTCGGAACGGCGCAAGGCCGCCAAGACCGTGTGGCAACAGCCGGCGCATGTTGATCTGGATGCGGCGCTGCAGGACGATTTCGTGCAGCGCATCCTGAAACAGCTGGATTGGGCTGGCCGCGGCATGGCCGGGAGCCGCGCCATCGATGCCATCCGCACCGGCTGGACGCAGGGTGTGAACGCCGGGCTGGCGCGTGAGGCGGAATTGTTCGCGCAGGCCGTGGTCGATCCCGAGGGCGGCAAGACCGGCATCCGCCTGTTCATGGACAAGCAGGCACCGCCGCTGCCCGTGCGCCGTGACGGTGTGCATATCGAAGCCGAGTTCGAGGCGCGCGCTGCGCATCTGGAGACGGTGGGCGATCTGCTGCCGGTGGGCGCGCCCTTCTTCCCCGGCGTGACGCCGATCCCGCAGCATCAATATGGGTTCGGCATCGCCCGCAGCCCCGATACCGGCGCGCCGCAGTTCGGCCCGCCCGAAAGTCATGAAAAACAGCTGATCGTGCCGGTGCCGCAGCCTGAACCCAACGAGGCGCTGGTTTATCTGCTGTCGTCGGAAGTGAACTTCAACGATATCTGGGCCTTGACCGGCATCCCGGTCTCGCCGTTCGACAATCACGAGGAGGATGTGCAGCTGACCGGCTCCGGCGGTCTGGCGCTGGTCGCGGCGCTGGGCAGCGAAGTGCGCGGGCAGGGGCGGCTGAAGGTGGGAGACATGGTGGCGGTCTATTCCGGCACCTCCGATCTCCTCTCCCCGCAGGCCGGGCGCGATCCGATGTATGCCGATTTCGCCATCCAGGGCTATGAAACCAAATCCGGCAGCCACGCGCAGTTCCTCACCGTGCAGGCGCCGCAGCTGCACCCCGTGCCCGGTGATCTGACGCTGGAACAAGCCGGCTCCTATATCCTCAACCTCGGCACCATCTGGCGCTGCCTCTACACCACGCTGGAAATCATTGGCGGCAAGACCATCTTCATCGAAGGCTCGGCCACCGGCACCGGGCTGGATGCGCTGAAATCCGCCAAGGCCAGCGGGCTGGCCGTCACTGGCCTCGTGTCCAGCCCCGCGCGCGCCGAGTTCGTCAAGTCCAAGGGCGCAGTTGGCGCGCTGGACCGCACCGATGCACGCTTCAAATCGCTGTTCACGCCGGTGCCCGATGGCACCAACGCGGACTGGGCCGCGTGGGAGCAGGCGGGCGAGCCACTGCTGGCCGAATACAGGGCGCTGAACGGCGGCAAGTTGGCGGACTATGCCGTCAGCCACGCCGGCGAAACTGCGTTCCCGCGCAGCTTCCAATTGCTGGGTGATGGCGGCGTGCTAGCATTCTATGGCGCATCCTCCGGCTATCACCTCAGCTTCATGGGCAAGCGCGGCGGTTCCGATCCGGTGACGATGCTGGCCCGTGCCGGTGCGCGCGGCGGTGAGGCAGTGCTGATCTTCTATGGCCCCGGCACGAAGGCGCTGGCCGACGAGACCGGGCTGGAGATGATCGAGGCGGCGCGGGGCCTGGGCTGCCGCATCGTGGTGGTCACCAATACCGATGGCCAGCGCGAGTTCATCCTGTCGCTGGGCTTTGAAGACGCGGTGGCCGGCGTCGTGTCGCTGGAAGGCATCAAGCGGCGCGAGGGAGGCAATTTCGATTGGCCGGATTCGATGCCGCGCCTGCCGGTGGCGCGCGAGGATATCGAAAGCTTCCGCGAAGCCGTGCGCCAGTTCCAGGACAAGACGCTGAAACCCTTTGGCAATGCCGTGGGCAAGCTGCTGCGATCGCCCGACAACCCGCGCGGCAATCCGGATATCGTGCTGGAACGTGCCGGGCAGGATACGCTGGGCGTGACCACCGCCATGGTCAAACCGTTCACCGGGCGCGTGGTCTACTGCGAAGACATGGCCGGCCAGCGGTACAATTTCTACGCCCCGCAGGTGTGGACCCGGCAGCGGCGGATCATCATGCCGATGGCGGAGATCCGCGGCACCCACCTGTGCAACGCCTATGAAGTCACCCGCATGAACGACATGATTGCGGCCGGCATTCTTGACGTGACCGAACCCACGGTGGTGCCGTGGGAGGGCCTGCCCGAAGCGCACCAATCAATGTGGGACAACCGCCACACCGGCGCGACCTATATTGTCAATCACGCGCTGCCGGCCATGGGCCTGCGCAGCAAGGATGAACTGTTTGAAGCGTGGGCATCGCTGGGCGGCGCGAATTCGGAGTCGGGGGAATGAACGAGATGAGCAAGACCAAGGGCGCAGCGCCCCTCCCGGCCACACAGGCGGCAGGCACGGGCCGGCTGGCCGGCAAGGTGGCGCTGATCACCGGGGCCGCCGGCAATCTGGGCGGCAGCATCGTGCGCCGCTATCTGGCCGAAGGCGCCACCGTGGTGATGAGCGGCCGTGATGCGGCGCGCACCACGGCGGCGATGGAGGCGGCCGTTGCCGAAGTGGGCGGCAGCGCCAGCATCGTGACGATGGACGGTGCCGATATTGAATCGGTGCGCGCCGGCATTGCCGACGTGGTGGCCCGCCATGGCCGCATCGACATATTGGTCAACAATGCCGGCAGCGCCGGGCCCAAGCAGGTGCTGGGCCAATTACCGCTGTCGGCCGATGAGCTGGAAGGCACGCCCGACACCGAAACGGTGGGCGATGCCGCCCGCAACATCATGGTGGTGGCGTGGAATCTGGTGCGCGCCGCCGCCCCGGCGATGGACGAAGGCGGCAGCATCATCAACGTCTCCACCATCTTCAGCCGCACCGATTATTTCGGCCGCGCCGCCTATACGGTGCCCAAGGCGGCGCTGAACATCTTGTCGAAGCGGCTGGCGCGCGAACTGGGGCCGCGCGGTATCCGGGTGAACACGCTTTATCCCGGCCCGATCGCTTCCGAACGCATCCGCACCGTGTTTGCCGCAATGGACGGCCTGAAAGGCGACGCGCCGGGCAGCACGGCGGGGCATTTCTTTGATCTGATGGCGCTGGAACGCAGTGTTGACGGCGAACCCAGGGCCAAGACCTTCCCGACCCCGGCCGATATTGCGGGTGCCTGTGTTTTCATGGGCAGCGATGAAAGCGCCGCCTTTGCTGCGCATGATTTTGAAGTGACGCACGGCATGGCGGTGCCGATGGAATCGCGCAGCGAGCTGCTGCACCGGCCCGACATGCGGGTGATCGACGGTGATGGCCACAGCATCGTGGTGGCGGCGGGCAACCAGCTGGATGACGGCCTGGCCATTGCCGGCCTGTTTGCCGCCAAGGGCGTGCGCGTCCTGCTGGGCTTCCACGCCCAGGCCGCGCTGGATGACGCCGCAGAGCGCCTGCCAGCGGGCGTGACGGCCGTGCGCCTGTCGCGCCACGATCATGCCGCGATGGATGCCGAACTGGCCAGCTTCACGGCAGCAGGCGGTGCCATTGGCGGCGCGGTGATCCTGCCCACCCGCGGCCCCGGCTATTTCACCGGCGCGCTGGCGGAGGCCAGCGATGCGCTGGTGGAGCGGTTTGTCGATGACGAACTGGAAGGCACCATCGCGCTGGCCCGCACGCTGGACCGCTACTGGCAGCGAGTGGACGGGCTGACCGCCGATCCGCGCGTGGTGTTCCTGACCAACGCCGATGATGAGGGTGCCAATCTTTGGGCCGATGTGGAGCGCGCAGCGATCGAGGAGCTGCTGCGCGTGTGGCGCGACGAATCGCGGGTGGCAGCCACGCAGGGCAAGACGGCGCGGGCGGTGTGGGGCAACCAGATCGTGCGCTTTGGCAATGCTGAAGCCGAGAACGGCGATTTCGCCGCTGGCCATGCGGCGCGCCTGCTGCTGGGCGACCGGCAGGTTGATCCGATCAACCTCTATCTGCCGGCCAGCATTGCGCAGGCAACCGGCGCACGCCGGGCGCTGGTGGGCACGGCGGAAAACATCACCGGCCTGCATCTGGGCAAGGTGGCGCTGATCACCGGCGGTTCGGCCGG
>DAITMD010000183.1:0-3409 GCA_036835345.1 Sandarakinorhabdus sp.
TGGCCCCCGCCAGCGTGAGCGTGCCGGTGCCGGTCTTGTTGAGCGCGCCGACACCGCTGACGACAGAGGCAATGGTGGCGCTGATCCCGGCCGCCGTATCGATGGCCGCGCCGGCTGTGATGTCCAGGCCGCCCCCGGTCAGCGTATAGCCATCGACCGTGAAGTTCATGGTGCCGAAGGTGCGGGTGCCATCCACGGTGACCGTGCCGCCCGACAGGCCGCCGAAGTTCACCACCGTTGCGGCATCATCGATATAGGCCAGGTTGAAGCCGCCATTGCTGTTGGTCCAGTTGGTGGCAGCGGCGTTCCAGGTGCCGGTGCCGCCCTGCACGGTCCCGTCAACCGGGGCGCCATTGCCATCCCAGTTGAACGCGCCGCCATAGGACACGTTCAGATTGATCTGCCCCGCCACCGACGTGTCGATGGCATAGGTCACGTCCGTCGGCGGGGTGGCCAAAATGCCGCCCAGTTCCAGCGTGTTGTCGGTAAGGCTGCCGGCATAGTCGATCAACCGGAAGCTGCCGGTGCCGATGCCCCATCCGGCCAGCGGATTGACGTTCAGCGTGCCATCCAGCTGCAGATCGCCGCCGACAACCAGCAGATCGTTGCTGCCGCCAACCACGTTGACCAGGCCCAGATCAAGCACCAGGGCCGAGCTTGTCGCCAGCCCCAGATCGCCGCTCACCGTCAGCGTGCCGGCCTGCCCGGCAGCAGCGCCCGGTGCCAGCACGCCGGATGTGACAAGATCGCCGGTCACCGTGCCGGTGCCGCTGATCGTGGTGCCGTCCTGCCCGGTCAGATTGCCCTGGATCGCGCCGATCAGCGCCAGGCCGCCTTCGCGCACAACCAGCCCGTCAGGCTGGCTGTTGACGGCGTTGGCCAGCGTCAAGGTGCCGGCACCCAGCTTGTCCCCGCCGCCGCCCGACAACGAGCCATTGAGCACCACATCATTGCCATTGGTATCGATTCCATAGGCGATGCCGACGCCGTTGATGTCGTTCTCCACCGTCATGTCGGCATCGAACCTGAGCGACTGGCCAAAGCCGTTGACGGTGACCGCATCCGGGCCAAGCGCGGCCGCATTGGTGACCGCCAGCGTGCCGCCGTCAATCGAGATGCCGCCGGTCACGCTGTTCGCGCCCGACAGGATCAGCGTGCCGTCGCCCGCCTTGGACAGGCCGCCGGTGCCGGCCAGTTCCAGGTTGATGGTGGCCGTGTTGCCTGTTGAAACATTGATCACACCGCCGGCCGCGCTCAGCGTCTGGCCATCGGCCGCGCTCAGCACATAATCATCACCGGTGAAGTTGAGTTCGCCATAGACGAAATTGTCCGCCACCGTCACGGCACCGCCGGCATTGGTGAAGAACGCATTGCCGCCATCCTGCCAGGCTTCCACGCCGATGCCGGACTGGTTGGTCCAGTTGGTGGCCGCCGCGCTCCAGGTGCCGGTGCCGCCGTTCACCGTGCCGTCGGCGGCCGGGCCGTTGCCATCCCAATAGAAATCGGTGATGCCCACCACCAGGTTCACAAGGCCAGCGCCGATATCAAGGCTGTAATTATAGCCCGCCGGCAGCACGCCAAGCGCCAGCGTGCCCGTCGTGGTGCCGCCATAGCTGAACAGCGAGTAGGTGCCGCTGCCAAAGCCGGCCAGCGCATTGACGTCGAGCGAACCGCCCAGATCGAGATTGCCGGCCACCGCGACGAAATCGCTGGTGATGCCGCCCGAGTTGAGGTTCACCGCGCCCAGATCGAACAGCGACGTCGCCCCGGCCTGCAGATCCAGATTGGCCAGCCGCAGACGTCCGATGCTGCCGGCCCCGGCCAGCGCATCGCCGGCCGACAATGTGCCCCCCGAAGCAACGCTGGTCTGGCCGCTCAATTGACCGCCGGTGCCAGCCAGTGCGGCGCCGCCAGCGACAATGATGTCACCATATAGCACACCGGCGAGGTTGAGGGTGCCGGCACCCGCCTGAACAGAGGCGATGTCACTGCGCGTTTCTGCACCGGTGCTGCTGTTGGCCAGGGTGAGGATCCCCGTGCCCGATTTGGTGATGGCCAGCGTGTCCCCCGCAGCGGCGTTGCCGCTGCGCAGCGCGCCATCGATCGCAACATCAAAATCACCTGTGTCGATGATGGCGGTCACCGCCCCGCTGCCGGTTGCACCGGTGATGGTGCTGGCAATGCTGATGTCGGTCGTTGCCGCCAGCGTGGTCGCGTTGGCCAGGCGAATGGTGCCGGCGCTGGCAGACGCGCTGCTGGCCAGGGCCAGCGTGCCGCTGTCCACCTGCACGGTGCCGGTATAGCCGCTGTTGTCGCCGCTGAACAAAATTGTGCCGGTGTCGCCGCCGGACAGCACGAGATTGCTGGAGCCGGCGATGTTGCCGGCCAGACCGAATATTGTACCGGCGTTGCCCACCTCGACATTGAGCGAGCCGGCGTTCAGCGTGATGTCATTGGCGATGGTCAGGCTGCCAGCTGCATCCAGCATGGCCAGCGTGGCGTTGCTGCCGCCGGTCGAGAGCGCGCCGCTGCCCAGCGCCGTGGCCGTGCCCAATTCGATACGGCCCGTTGGACCGATGATGGTGCCGCCCGAATAGCTGTTGTCACCGGTGAGCTGCAGCGTGCCGAGCGTGCCCTTGGTGAGCGATCCGTTGCCGCTGATCACCCCGTTCAGGACCATGAGCGTGCCGTTGCGCACCACGGCTTCGAGTGCGGCATTCAGCACGATATCATTGTCGAGCGTGGTCGAACCAGCCGGCGTGTTGCCGATGCTGGATGCACCCGTCACCGTGATGACGCCGCTGCCCAGCGCGTTCATGCCGGCCACCCGCAGGCCACCCGCTTCCAGCGTGATCGGCCCGGTGGCAGTGGTGGGATTGCCCACCGGATCCACATTGGCGAAGGTCTGCAGGCCGGTACCGCGCTTGATGACGCCGACATTGCCCTGCAGGCTGCCGCTGAATCTGAGGTTGATATCAGTGTTGATGGTGAGCACGGCGGCGCTGGCGCTGGTGATGATGCCGCGCTCGTTGCCGATGATGCCGGCACTGGCGCTGTCGAACCCGTTCAGATCGACAATCGCAATGCCGCCTGCCAGCGCACCGACACTGAGCAGGCTGGCACCCGAAAGGGCCGTGGCCGAACCTGCCACCAGCCGGCCATTGAACACGATGGTGTTGCCGCTGAAACTGTTGACGCCCGACACGGTGAGCGTGCCGGTGCCATCCTTGCGAAGGGCCAGCACACCAAGGCTGTCGGTCAGATTGCCTGCGAAACCGATGCTGTCGGTGCCGTTGATGACGGCGCGCAGCGTGCCGTTGGTGATTTCGGCCGGCAGGATGCCAATGCCGGGCGGGTTGAAATTCAGGAAATCGCTGGTGGCGCGCTGCACACCGCCAAGGTTGGCCAC
>DAITMD010000183.1:3509-5044 GCA_036835345.1 Sandarakinorhabdus sp.
TGCATCAATCAGCTGTTGGCGGCGTCTGCCTGCCGTTCCGGCTGCGCGGCAACCGCCCAGTCCCTGGCGCCAACCTGCGCCTCCACCGCCAGCAGGTGCGGGAATTCATCCAGCGGCAGGCCGAAGCGCCGGGCGTTGAACAGTTGCGGCAGCAGGCACAGATCGGCGATGGTCACGCTGTCCCCGAACAGGCAGGTGCCGGCGTGCCGGCGGGCGAAATCCTCCAGCGCCATCAGGCCATCGGCCATCCAGTGGTGCAGCCAGCGCGTGACCGCGGCATCATCCTGCCCCATCTCGCCGCGCAGCCAGCGCTGCACGCGCAGATTGCCCAGCGGATGCACCTCGGCCGCGATGATCAGCGCCGCGCCGCGCACCAGCGCCCGCGCCGCCGCCCCGGCCGGCAGCAGCGGCGGCTGCGGGTGGGTTTCCTCCAGATATTCGATGATGGCCAGGCTCTGGCCGAGCACCAGCGGGCCATCGACCAGCACCGGCACCAGCCCCTGGGCGCATAGCGCCAGATGCGCGTCGCCGCGCTGATCCCCGGCCAGCAGGTTGACCGGCGCATGGTCCGCCGTCAGCCGCTTGTAGCCCAGCGCCAGCCGCACCCGCCAGGCCGCGGTGGAGCGCCAGTATCCGTGCAATATCAGGCCCATCTCCCCTCCTCCGGGCGGTTCGCCGGATCAGCTTTTGGCAAACGGGTTCCTGCCGCCGCGGAAGTTCAGCCGGATCGGCAGGCCGCGAAAATCCAGATCGTCGGCCAGGCTGTTCGACAGATAGCGCTGCCAGCTGGCCGGCAGCGCATCGGTGCGATTGCCGAACACCACGAAGCTGGGCGGCCGGGTTGCCACCTGCGTGACATAACGCAGCTTGATGCGATAGCCCTTGGGTGCCGGCGGCGGGTTGCGTTCCACCGCCGCTTCGAACCAGCGGTTGAGCGCACCGGTGGAGACCCGGCGCGACCAGCGATCGCGCGTTTCGAACGCCGCATCGATCAGCGCCGCCAGCCCCTTGCCGGTTTCCCCCGAACAGGTGAGCAGCGGCACGCCGCGCACCTGCGAAAGCCCGTCGTCCAGCGCCTTGCGCACGCCCTGGAACAGCTTGCTCTGATCCACCGCCACGTCCCATTTGTTGAGCGCGATGATCAGCGCGCGGCCTTCGGACAACACCTGATCGGCGATCCGGAGATCCTGCGATTCCAGCCCCAGCGTGGCATCCAGCAGCAGGATCACCACCTCGGCAAAATCGATGGCCAGCTTGCTGTCGGCGGCGGCCAGCCGCTCCACCTTGTCGGTGATCCTGGCGCGTTTCCTCAGGCCGGCGGTATCGACCAGCCGCACCGGGCGGCCGTTCCATTCCCAATCGATGGCGATACTGTCGCGCGTGATGCCGGCTTCCGGCCCGGTCACCAGCCGCTGTTCGCCCAGCAGGCGATTGATGAGCGTGGATTTGCCGGCATTGGGCCGGCCGACGATGGCCAGCTTGAGCGGGCCGCTGGGCGTTTCGATCACCTCTTCGCCGTCTTCGGGGATCGGGAA
>DAITMD010000184.1:0-5016 GCA_036835345.1 Sandarakinorhabdus sp.
TTTCCTGTGCGTCGCCGCCGGGGCTGACGTGGATTGTCTTGGCGTGAGCCGCCCCCGCCAGCAGCATTGTTGCCATCATCATGCGCATCATCGCCGGTTCCCCCAAAAATTTTTACGATTTTCGGCGCAATATGCGCTTTGCTCAAGCCCTTAATAACTCCGGTTAAGGCGGATTAATCGTCAAGCGCGGCTGAACTTGCTAATTAACCTCTATGCACGCCACGCTTCCCGCCCTGTCAATCCGCGGACTCGTCAAATCTTATGGCGGGCTGGTGGCGGTGGACAGCCTTGATCTGGATGTGCCGGCCGGGCAGATTTACGCGCTGCTGGGGCCGAACGGTGCCGGCAAGACGACAACGCTCAGGGTGGTGGCCGGTCTGGCCCGGCCCGATGCCGGCGCAGTCCAGGTGTTTGGTGCCGATGTGCTGGCCGATCCGATTTCGGCAAAACAGCTGCTGGCGTGGCTGCCGGACGAACCGCTGCTGTATGACAAGCTGACTCCGGCGGAATATCTGGCGTTCATTGCCGGGCTGTGGCGGGTGCCGGCGGCGGTGGCCAGCGTGCGCGCCGAACAATATCTGTCGCGGCTGGGCCTGTGGGATCGGCGCGATGTGCGCTGCGAAGGCTTTTCGCGCGGCATGAAGCAGAAGGTGGCGCTGGCCGGAGCGCTGATCCACGAACCGCGCCTGCTGATCCTGGATGAACCGCTCACCGGGCTGGACGCCGCGGCCGCGCGGCTGGTGAAGGATATGCTGCTGGAACGTGTTGCCGCCGGCGGCACGGTGATCCTGACCACGCATATCCTGGAAGTGGCAGAACGCATCGCACAGCGGATCGGCATCATTCGCGGCGGGCGGCTGATCGTGGAAGGATCGATGGCCGAACTGGCCGCCGGCCGCAGCGAGGGAACCACGCTGGAAGATCTGTTCCTGGAACTGGCCGCGTGACCATGGTTCTGGCGGCTGGCGAGGCGGTGGGCCAGGCTGCTGCAGCCACTGCCGGCACGGAACCGCCGATGCTGCCATCACTGGTGCCGGCGCGCTTTGCCCCCGGCAGCCTGGCCTGGCTGGTGTGGCACGATGTGCGGGTCAAATCCCGTTCGCGGCCAAATCGCTTTGGCCGGATGCTGGCGCTGCTGCTGCTGGCGTTGCTGCCGATTGCCGCGGGGATTGGTTTTGCCTGGCAGGCGCGGGGAGCGCCGATGATGCCGACGGCTGCGATCGGCATGGTGGCGGCCGTACTGGGCGGGCTGCTGCTGGTGATGCTCAGTTCCGCCTACGCCCATGTGCTGCGGCTGGGGCGTGATCGGGGCGAGCTGGAACTGTTGATGTCTGCGCCGCTGCCGGTTTCGCGGGTGGTGGCGGCGCGCCTCGCCGGGGTGCAGGCCGTAGTGGCGCTGCCATTCCTGGTGCTCACCTTGCCGTTCTTTCTGGCTTCAGCGGCGCTCGGCCATTGGGCCTGGCTGGCCGGGCCACTGGTGGTGATTGCGGTGGCGCTGGTCGCCACGGCGCTGGCGCTGCTGCTGGCCACGGCGCTGGAACGGCTGCTGGGACCGCGCCTGGCCACCACGGTGGCGCAAGTGGTGGGCGTCGCGCTGGCGGCAATCGTCTTTGCGCTGGGGCAGGCGCCGAATTTCGCGCCAGTCTGGTTTGCCGGGCTGCTGCAAACGCTGGCCGTGCCGCCGCCATCGCCGCTGGACTGGCCGGCGCGGGCGCTGTTTGGCGATCCGGCGCCGCTGCTGGGCATGTGCGCGCTGGCGCTGGCGGCCGTCGCGCTGGCGACCGAGATTGCCGCTGGCCGGCTGGAGGCCGCACCGCCGGCCCCGGCCACGCTGGAACGCAGCGCGCCGGCGGCGCGGTTCGGCGGCAGCCCGCTTGCCGTGCTTTATGGCAAGGAACTAACGCTGCTGCGCCGTGATCCCGAACTGATTACCCAGATCGGGCAGCAGATGGTGTTCATGGTGCCGGTGATAGCGCTGATCTTTGCCGATGGCCGCATCACGCCGGAACGCATGGCATCAGCCGGGGTGTTTCTGGGCGGGGCGCTGGCATCATCATTGGCGTGGCTGATCCTGTGCGCAGAAGACGCGCCCGATCTGATCGCCACCGCGCCCGTCACAAGGTGGGAAGCGATGCGGGCCAAACTGGCCGCCGTGCTCACCCCGCCGGCGGTGCTGGTGCTGGCGCTGGCGCTGTTCGTCACCATCCGGTCACCGGCGGCGGCCGCGCTGATGCTGCCCATGGCGCTGGCGGCGGCGCTGGCCACGGCGGCGATGCAGGTGTGGACCAAGGCCCCGGCGCGGCGCAGCGCCTTCCGGCAGCGTTATCGTTCGTCGCTGCTGATGGCGGTGGGCGAGTTCGTCGTGCTGGGCAGCATGGCAGCGGCAACGCGGCTGGTGCTGGCGGGCAGCTGGTGGGCATTGGCGGCACTGGCCGTGCCGGCGGCGCTGCTGCTGGGCGTGTGGATGTTCCGGATCAAGCCGGCCGATTAAGTTGCGGTGGCGGCGCGGCCAAAGGCGGCGGCGGCGCCCAGCAGGCCGGGCTGGGGATGGCGGATCAGCTTGACCGGCAGGCTGCGCAGCAGGGGTTCAAAGCGGCCCTTGGCCACGAACCGCGCGGCAAATCCCGACATGCCGAGCCGATCGGCCAGCCGCGCGCCCAACCCGCCGCCGATCACCACCCCGGCCGCGCCGTGGGCCAGCGCCATGTTGCCGGCAAAGCCGCCCAGCGCGGCGCAGAACAAATCCAGCGCGGCTGCTGCCGAACGGTCACTGCCCGCAAGGGCCGCGCTCCACAGCGCCGCATCGTCCAGCGCCGGCGCGGTGCCGCCATTGAACGCCGCGCAGATCGCCGCCAGCCCCGGGCCGGACAGCACGCGTTCGGCCGATACCCGGCCATGGCGGCGACGCAGATAGGCCAATACGGCATCTTCGCGAGCATCAGTGGGGGCAAAATCGCCGTGGCTGGCTTCGGTGGGCAGCACCTGCCAATCGTCGCTGCTGCGCCGCACCAGCATCGCCACGCCCAGCCCGGTGCCGGGGCCAAGCACGCTGATCACGCCCTGATCCGGCAGCGGCACCGCCGGCCCGCACAGATAGGCCAGCGCCGCCGGCGGGCTGGCCGCCACCGCATGGGCCACCGCCTCGAAATCATTGACCAGCACATGCGAATCGATACCCAGCACCGCGTTCAATTCGGCTGGGCGGATGATCCACGCATTGTTGGTGAGCTTCAGCACCTCCCCGCCCACCGGGCAGGCGATGGCGATGGCGGCGGCGCGCGGCAGCGCCCGGCCCAGGTGGCGGCCAAAGGCGGCCCAGGCGTCTTCAAGGCTGGCATGATCGGCGCAGCGCAGCACCAGCGGTTCGTCCAGCCACTCCACCTGTCCCGCAGCATCCAGCCGCGCCAGCGCAAAGCGGGCATGGGTGCCGCCGATATCGGCCGCGACGATCTCAGTCATGCCAGCTCACACCGTCGCGTTCGGTCAGCGCGATGGCCTGCGACGGGCCCCAGGTGCCGGCGGCATAGGGGCGCGCCGTCATGGCCGTATTCTGCCAGCCGGCCCGGATCGCGTCGATCCATGTCCACTGCGCCTCCACCTCGTCGCGGCGCACGAACAGGGTCTGCCGGCCTTCCACCAGATCCAGCAGCAGCCGTTCATAGGCGCTGCGCCGGCGCACATCGGCAAACACGCCCGGCATGCCGATATCCAGAGGCACGGCGCGCAGCTTCAGCCCGTCCCGGTCCAGCCCCGGCAGCTTGGCCATCAGCCTGAGGCCGATATTCTCGTCCGGCTGCAGGGAAATGATCAGCTTGTTGGCCTTCAGCGCGGCATCGCCGAACATCGAATGCGGCACGGCGCGGAACTGCACGATGATCTCGCTCACCCGTTCCGGCATGCGCTTGCCAGTGCGAAGGTAAAAGGGCACCCCGCGCCAGCGCCAGTTATCGACATGCGCCTTCAGCGCCACGAAGGTTTCGCTGTCGGACGCACGGCCCAGTTCATCCAGATAGGCCGGCACCGGCTGACCGGCCAGCGCCCCCGAACTATATTGGCCGCGCACGCTGTGGCCTTCCACCTCGCGGCCGGTGATCGGGCGCAGCGACCGAAGCACCTTCACCTTTTCATCGCGCACGGCGGCCGGATCCAGCCGCGCCGGCGGCTCCATTGCCACCAGCGCCAGCAGCTGCAGCATGTGGTTCTGCACCATGTCGCGCAGCGCCCCCATGCCATCATAATAATCGCCGCGCCCTTCCAGCCCCACGGTCTCGCCCACGCTGATCTGCACATGATCGATGCCGGCGGCGTTCCACAGCGGTTCGAACAGCACGTTGCCAAAGCGCAGCGCCAGCAGGTTCTGCACGGTTTCCTTGCCCAGATAATGGTCCAGCCGGAAAATCTGCGCTTCGGGATAGGCCGCCGCCACGGCATCGTTGATTGCCCGGCTGCTGGCCAGATCATGGCCCAGCGGCTTTTCCAGCGCCAGCCGCGCGCCGCTGCCGGCCAGCCCGGCCAGAGACAGCCCGGCGATGGTCGGCCCGAACAGGCTGGGCGCGGTGGACAGGAAGATCGACAGCCGGCCGGGATCGCCCACCTGCGCCGCCAGCGCGGCAAAGCCTTCCGGC
The DNA here is from genome assembly GCA_036835345.1 of Sandarakinorhabdus sp. Lineage (GTDB taxonomy): Bacteria > Pseudomonadota > Alphaproteobacteria > Sphingomonadales > Sphingomonadaceae > Sandarakinorhabdus. Next base: position 4,626 of record DAITMD010000184.1, read on the forward strand.
CGCGTGGCGTCCAGCGGCACATAGGCCAGGCGGTCAAGGAAGCCGGCCATGGCGGCGGGCGTGCGGCGATCGGCTTCGATGCCCTGTTCCAGCGCCTTTGCGGCCAGATCGCGGAACTGCGCTGCATCCAGCGCCGAACGCGCCGTGCCGATGATCCTGAGATCCGGGTGCAGCAGGCCGTCGGCCGACAGGCCGAACAGCGATGGCAGCAGCATCCGGCGCGACAGATCGCCGGTGGCGCCGAACAGCAACAAGGATGTGGCAGCCGTCATCGCACCCACTTCAACAGCATCGGCTGCAACCGGGCAAGCCGGGCAATCATGCCGGCGGCCGCAGCGGCGCGCGGCCCAGCACCACAAAGCGCCCCCACAGCAGCACAGCCGACGCCAGG
>DAITMD010000185.1:0-5004 GCA_036835345.1 Sandarakinorhabdus sp.
TGCACCTGGATGCCGATCACGATCTGGTGCAATCCATCAAGCTGGCCGAACAGATGATGGGCCGTGGCAGCGAACGGGTGCGGCCGCCGCGCCTGCCGCTGGCCGGTGCCCGCCGCGCCGAAGTGGAGGCGATGGTGACCAGATGTGCGCAAACCCGCCCGCTGGCCTGATCACGAACCCGGCCTGATGCGCCACAGTTTTTTCTGCATCGATGGCCACACCGCCGGCAATCCGGTGCGGCTGGTGGTGGGCGGCGCGCCGCTGCTGCGCGGAAACAGCATGGCAGAGCGGCGGCAGGATTTCCTCGCCCGGTTCGACTGGATCCGCACCGGCCTGTGCTTTGAACCGCGCGGGCACGACATGATGTCGGGCGGGTTCCTGTATCCGCCGTGCGGCGATGCCGATGCCGCCATATTGTTCATCGAAACCAGTGGCTGCCTGCCGATGTGCGGCCACGGCACCATCGGCATCATCACCTTCGCACTTGAACATGGCCTGATCCAGCCGCGCCAGCCCGGACGGCTGACCATCGAGGTGCCGGCCGGCACGCTGAACATCGCGTATGCGCAGGATGGCCCCAAGGTCACTTCGGTGAAGATCACCAACGTCGCCGCGTTCGTGGCACAGCGCGGGCTGCCACTGGATGTGCCGGGGCTGGGCACGCTCGGCATCGATGTCGCCTATGGCGGCAATTTCTATGCGATCATCGAACCGCAGGGCGGCTATGGCGGGCTGGACGCCATCGGCGCGGCGCAGCTGATCGAGCATAGCCGGCTGATCCGCCGGATGATCCGCGAAATCTACGAGCCGGTGCATCCCGATGATCCCACGATCCGCGGCGTCACCCATCTGCTGTGGGCCGATGCGCCCAAAAGCGCCGGTGCCGATGGCCGCAATGCAGTATTTTATGGCGAGCGTGCCATTGATCGCAGCCCGTGCGGCACCGGCACGTCAGCCCGGCTGGCGCAGCTGGTGGACAAGGGCCGGCTGCGAGTGGGCGACAGCTTCGTCCACGAAAGCTATATCGGCAGCCGCTTCACCGGCCGGGTGGAGGCCGCCACCAGCGTGGGCGGCCTGCCGGCGATCATTCCGTCCATCGAGGGATCGGCCATCGCCACCGGGCTCAACACCATCTGGATCGACAGCGCCGATCCGTTCTGGGCCGGCTTTACCGTTGTCTGAAGGCCCGCCCGCCACGGCAATCGTGATTGGCGGCGGCGTGGTGGGGCTGACCAGCGCCATCGCCCTCAAGGCGCGCGGGGTGGCGGTCACACTGATCACCGACGAGCCGCACTGGGCCAGCGCCGCATCCTGGGGCAATGCCGGCCATATCGCCACCGAACAGACCGCGCCGCTGGCCAGCCTTGCCAGCCTGCGCCGCCTGCCGCAGCGCCTGTTCAGCCGAGGCGGCGCGGCGGCGTTTCCAGCCCGCGCGGTATCGGCGTGGCTGCCTTTCGGTGTAAGGCTGCTGGCGGCATCCGGGCCGGCACGCTTTGCCCGAGGTCAGGCGGCGTTGTCGGGCCTGCTGGCCGGCGCGCTGCCGGCGTGGCGGCTGCTGTTGGGTGATGCGGCGGCAGGGCATCTGCTGGGCGAGGACGGGCATTTCCTGGTCTGGGAAACCGCCCGCAGCGCGGCGCGAGGACGCGCCTTCTGGGCGGCACAGAATATCGGCACCGCCAGCTTTCGCGGCATCGATCCGGCGGAACAGGCGCAGCTGGCGCTGCTGGTGCGCCGGCCGCTGGCGGGCGGCATCCGCTTTGCCGGGACCGGCCGCATCAACGATCTGGGCGCGCTGGAGGCGGCGCTGCGCCGGCATTTCGCGGCGCTGGGCGGCACCTGGCGGCAGGGGCATGTGCGGCAGGTGGCGGCGCCGGATGGCGCGGTGGTGCAACTGGCCGATGGCACCGCGCTGCGGGCCGATGCGGCGGTGGTGGCCGCCGGCGCGCGGTCGGCAGCGCTGCTGGCGCCGCTGGGCATCAACGTGCCGCTGATTGCCGAACGCGGCTATCATATCGAAGCTGATGCGCCGGATTGGCCCGCCGATCTGCCGCCGGTGGTGTTTGAAAACCGGGGCATGATCGTCACCCGCTTTGCCCACGGCCTGCGCGCCGCCAGCTTCACCGAATTCGCGCACGCCGATACGCCCGCCGACCCGCGCAAATGGGCGCGGCTGGAAGGCCACGCCGCCGCGCTGGGCCTGCCCATCGCCGCACCGCGCCGCTGGATGGGGGCGCGGCCAACGCTGCCGGATTATCTGCCCGCCATCGGGCGGCTGCGGCAGCGCCCGGTCTATTGCGCCTTTGGCCATCAGCATCTGGGCCTCACGCTGGCAGCGATATCGGCGCAGGCGCTGGCCGCGCAGATCGCGGGGGACGCAGCGGGCTTTGATCTGCGGGCGTTTGATGTGCAAAGGTTCGCGCCATGACAAGTTTCATCGTGCGCAACCTGCCCGACCAGCTGGTCGATGTGGTTCGCGATCTGATTTTGAATGGCGCAGCGCCGGCCGATCAGCCGATCCGGCAGGATGCGCTGGCCAGTGAACTGGGCGTCAGCAAGATCCCGCTGCGCGAGGCGCTGAGCCGGCTGGAGCAGGAAGGGCTGGTGCGATCCAAGGCCAATCGCGGCTATTTCGTGCGCGCGCTGGATGCGGCGGAGGCCGAGGAAGTCTATCTGCTGCGCCTGAAGCTGGAACCGGAAGCCGCCGCCATGGCTGCCGCCCGCGCCACCGAAGCCGAGCGGCAGGCGGCACGCGCGGCGTTTCAGGCGCTCGATCCGGCGCAGCAGAACAGCACGGCGGCGCTCGTCACGCTCAACCGCGCCTTTCACCTTGCCATGGTGCGGCCATCGGGGCGGCCGATCACCATTCAGCTGCTCGAACGGTTGCACGTGCTCAGTGACCGCTATGTCCACAAGCATCTGGAGCCGCTGGGCCGCGATGCCCGCGCCGCCGGCGAACACGCCGCGCTGCTGGACCGCTGGCTGGCCCGCGACGGCGCGGCCGTGGCCGCCGCGATGCACGCCCATATCGAACACACGCTGATCGACCTGCGCCGCCAGTTCGAAGCCGATACCACCCACAGCGGAGAGAGAGCATGATGCGATTGGTGCTGGCCGGCGCGGCGCTGCTGCTGGCAGCCGGGACAGCAGCCGCAGCGCCTGCGGTGAGCGAAGCCGATGTGGTGAGCCGCGATTTCCGTTTTGGCGACGGCAATATGCTGCCGGAACTGAAGCAGCATTACCGCACCATCGGCACGCCCATCCGCAATGCCGCCGGCGAAATCACCAACGCCGTGATGGTGGGCCACGGCACCGGCGGCACCGGCGCGCAGTTCTTGCAGCCGCATTTTTCCCGGCTGTTCGAATCGGGCGCGCCGCTGGATGCGGCGAAATATTTCATCATCCTGCCCGATGCCATCGGCCACGGCGGCTCCTCCAAGCCGTCCGACGGCCTGAAGATGGCATTTCCGGCCTATGATTATGCCGACATGGTGCGCGCGCAGGGCCTGCTGCTGGATGCGCTGAAGATCAGGAAACTGCGGCTGCTGATGGGCACATCCATGGGCTGCATGATGGGTTTCCAGTTCGGCATCGATCTGCCGGGCCGCGCCGCCGCGATCATGCCGATGGCCTGCAACGTGATCGAACTGGCCGGCCGCAACCGCATGTGGCGGGCGATGGCCATTCAGGCGATCAAGGCCGATCCGGCCTGGCAGGGCGGCAATTACACCGCGCCGCCGGTCAATGGCATGAAGGTGGGCGTGGCCCTGCAGGTGATGGCCGGCAGCGCGCCGCTGCGCATGCAGGCCGATCTGCCCACCCGCGCCGCCGCCGATGTCCAGGCCGAGCGTGCGATGCGCACCGGCATGGCCGGCGCTGCCGACGCCAATGATCGCATCTATCAGCTGGAGGCCAGCCGCAATTACAATCCGCTGCCGCAGCTTGCGCGCATCACCGTGCCGGTCACCTGGGTCAACAGCGCCGATGATTTCATCAACCCGCCGGCCATCGGCGATGCTGAAACCTGGGTAAAGTCGATGCCGCAGGGCCGGTTCGTGCTGATCCCCGAAACGGCCGAGACTCGCGGCCACAGCACCCACACATGGAGCAGCTTCTGGGAGGGCGAGCTGAAGGCGCTGCTGGCCCGCAGCCAGTGATGCGCAGCCGCCCCCGGCTGCAAAAGGGCGAAGCCGGCACGGCGGTGCTGCGCCACCCGCCGCGCCTGTCCATCGCCGCCAGCCTGGGGATGCGCGTCTTGCTGGTGCTGGCGCTGTTCGCGCTGGCGGTGGGCGGCCACTGGCTGGAGCGCGATGGCCTGAAAGACCAGATCGACGGGCATGTCAGCTTCACCGACGTGCTCTATTTCACCGCCATCACGGTGACCACCGTTGGCTATGGTGATATCGTGCCGGTCAGCGATGCGGCGCGGATGTTCGATACGTTCGTGGTCACGCCGCTGCGCCTGTTCGTCTGGCTGATCTTCCTGGGCACAGCGTATAGCTTCTTTCTGGAACGTGGCTGGCTACAGGTGAGGACCCGCATGACACAGCGCAAACTACATGGCCATGTCGTCGTCTGCGGCTATGGCACCAGCGGTGCTGCCGCGGTGAACGAGCTGATCGCGCAGGGGGTGCCGTGCGATGCCATCGTGGTGATCGATCACGATCCCGGCCGCATCGAAATCGCCAACGCCATCGGCGTGCTGGGCATCGTTGGCGATGCCGATCACGATGACGTGCTGAACACCGCCTGCATTGCCCGCGCCGCCCGCGTGATCGTCGCCCCCAGCCGCGACGATGCCGCCGCGCTGATCGTGCTGTCCGCCCGCCGCCTGTCGCCCGACGCCCGCATCAGCGTGAGCGTGCGCGCGGCGGAAAATGCCGATCTGCTGCACCAGGCCGGCGCCGACGCGATCATCAACCCGGTGCTGCTGGGCGGGCATCTGCTGGCCCGCGCCGCCACCAATGGCCACGCGGTGGATTATATCACCGATCTGGCCGCCGCCCA
>DAITMD010000186.1:0-5002 GCA_036835345.1 Sandarakinorhabdus sp.
CATCGCCGGCCCAGGCCAGCCCGAACGGCGTCTGGTGCCGCAGCACCTGCCACAGCGCTTCCGCCGATCCCGCTTCAAGGAAGTTTTCTACCTGCACCAGCCGGTTGGCGGCCAGAGCGGTTCGGATCGCCGCCCGGTCCAGCGCCGGGTTGAGCGCGAACAGTGCCGCAGTTTCGGTGGTGTCCGTCATCCCGTCTTGCCCCCTGGCATTGCCGGCAGCAGCGGTTCGGGATCAACGCGCACGCCGTTCCACGTCAGCCCCCAGTGCAGATGCGGCCCGGTGCTGCGCCCGGTGGAACCGATCTCGCCGATCTTGTCGCCCTGTGCCACGATCTGCCCCGCCGCCACATCGATCTTCGACAGATGCAGCAGCGCCGAAAACAGCCCGCGGCCATGATCCAGAATGACGAGATTGCCTTCCAGGCTGAACGGCCCAGCCGCCAGCCGCACCACGCCGGGGATCGGCGCCAGCACCGGCGTGCCCCTGGGGGCGGCAATATCCATGCCGCTGTGATAACTGGCCGGCGTATCGCCATAAAAACGCTGCGAACCAAAATGCGTCGATACCCGCCCCGTTGCCGGCCAGATGAACGACGCGCGCCAGAACGCATGGTCGGACGGGGCGGCGCGGGCGGCGCGCACCTGCGCCACTTCGCTGGCGCGGCGGGCCAGCCATTCCGGGTCGGGCGGCGGGCCGTTCGGATCGGCCGGTGTCAACAGCCGCGCCGGCAGCCGGTCGATGTCCCAGGCGCGGGCCTGCACCTGCAGCGCGCGCCGGGCGCTGCGGCCATCGTGCGTCACCCATTCCAGCTGCTTCGTGCCCACGAAGTCGCGATCAAGGCCCAGCATGAAGTGGCCGTCGTCCTCCACATGCACCGGCACGCCGTCCAGCCTGAGGCTGTGGCTGCCGGCGGGCAGGCCGGCGAACAGGATCTGCCCCTGCACGCCGATCATCGGTTCGGCGATCTCCACCGGCAGCGGCGCGGCGGCCACCGTCACGCCGGCCACGCCGATCAGCAGCGGCAGGGCAAACACCCGCATCAAGGCGCCGGCTGGTCCTTGGCGCGGACGTCGGCATAGCGATTGCTGGCAATCTCGGCATTGGCATAGGCTTCCTGCAGCTCGTGGCTCCAGTATCTGAGCGCCGCCAGCGGGATGCGCTGCTGCGTCACCGCGCACAGCACGTGCTCGCCGGCCTGCAACACGCGGTAGCTGCCGGATTCATAATGAAGTCTGGCCGCACGGCCGAAACGATCGAGCATCAGAACAAACTCCCCTGCGGCGATGGTGCATGCGTGAACACCGGTGTTTCGCCATCGCCAAAGCGGATCGTCAAGCGCGGCTGTTTCGCCGCGGCCGCCGCGCTCACCACCACATGGCCATCCGCGCCGGTCACAATGGCATAGCCGCGCGCCAGCACCTGCGCCGGCCCCAGGCTTTCCAGCATGCGGCCCGATTGCTCCAGCCGCGCTGCCACGCCGGCGATGCGGCTTTCCAGCAGGAACGGGCGCAGGCCGGCCCCCACCCGCGCCAGCTTCTGCGCATCGGCCGCCAGCGGCCGCGCCAGCGCCGGGGCCAGCCGCGCGCCAAGGCCGGCCGCGCGCTGCCCGGCCATCTCCACGCGGCCCGCCAGCAGCGCCGGCCGCAGCCGGCCGCGCACATTGTCCAGCCGCAGCGTCAGCCGCCCGGCGCGGGCATTCAGCGCGGTGGGCAGCCGCTGCGCCAGATCGTCCACCCGCTGCGCCGAAAGCCCGATCAGGTTGCGCGCCGATGGCAGCCGACCGGCAACCGCCGCGCTGCGTTCGGCGCGCAGCCGAAGGCCGCGCACCATCGCGGTTTCCAGCCGGCCCGCCAGCATGGCAACGCCTGCGCCAAGTTCCGAGCGCACTGGCACGGCGCGTTCGGCCGCAGCCGTGGGCGTGGGCGCGCGCCAATCGGAGGCATAATCGATCAGCGTCGTATCGGTTTCATGGCCCACCGCGCTGATCAGCGGGATGGCGCTGGCAGCGGCGGCGCGCACCACAATCTCTTCGTTGAACGCCGCCAGATCCTCGATCGAACCACCGCCGCGCGCCACGATGATCAGATCGGGGCGCGGCACCGGCCCGCCAGCCGGCATGGCATTGAACCCGGCAATCGCGGCGGCCACCTGCGCAGCAGACGCTTCGCCCTGCACCGCCACCGGCCACACCAGCACATGGCGCGGGAACCGGTCGGCCAGCCGGTGCAATATATCGCGGATGACGGCCCCGCCCGGCGATGTGACCACGCCGATCACGCGCGGCAGGAACGGCAGCGGCTTTTTCCGCGCCGGATCGAACAGGCCCTCCGCCTGCAATTTCAGCCGCCGCGCCTCGATCTGCGCCAGCAGCGCGCCCACGCCGGCCGGCTCCATCGTCTCCACGATCAGCTGATATTTGGATCGCCCCGGATAGGTGGTCAGCTTGCCGGTCACCACCACTTCCAGGCCATCCTCCGGCCGGAACGTGAGGCCGGCCGCCGCGCCCTTCCACATCGCCAGATCGATCAGCGCGCGTTCGTCTTTCAGGCTGCCATACCAGTGCCCGCTGGCCTGCCGGCGGAACTGCGAAAGCTCGCCGCGCACCCGCACCTGGCCAAAGGCGGCCTCCACCGTGCGCTTCAGGGCGCCGGCAATCTCGCTCACCGAAAATTCGGGCGTGTTGTTCGCGGTTTCGATCACCGGCGTTTCCATAAACTGCCATACGCACGCGGCAAAGCGCCTTGTCGCGACATGCTGGCATGGTAATGCTGCTGGCATGACTGCTGTGCCCCCCTCCCTCGCGATTCTGGTGCTTGGCGGCGGCGGGCGGGAACATGCCCTGTGCTGGCGGCTGGCCAAATCACCGCACTGCGGCCGCCTGCTGTGCGCGCCGGGCAATGCCGGCATCGCGCGGGTGGCAACCTGCGTGAACCTGGCGATCACCGATCCGGCGGCAGTTACCGAATTTGCCGCGCGCGAAAACATCGGCCTGGTGGTGATCGGCCCGGAAGCACCGCTGGTGGCCGGTGTGGCCGATGCCCTGCGCGCCGCCGGCGTGCCGGTGGTCGGGCCAGACAAGGCCGCGGCCGAGCTTGAGGCATCGAAAGGCTTCACCAAGGATCTGTGCGCCCAGCACGATATTCCCACTGCCCGCTATCGCCGCTTTGCCGGCGCGGCCGACGCGCATCATTATGTGGCGGTGCATCCGCTGCCGGTGGTGGTGAAGGCCGATGGCCTGGCCGGCGGCAAGGGCGTTACCGTGGCCGAGAGCAACGAGGAAGGGCTGGCGGCGCTGGCCGAAATCCAGGGCCCGGTGGTGGTGGAACAATGCCTTGAAGGCCCGGAAGCCAGCCTGTTCGTCCTGACCGACGGCAAGACGGTGCGGGTGCTGCCCACCGCGCAGGATCACAAGCGCCTGCGTGATGGCGACGAAGGCCCCAACACCGGCGGCATGGGGGCGATCTCACCGTCCCCGCGCCTTACCCCGGCGCTGAAAGCCCGCGCGCTGGAGGAGATCGTGCTGCCCACGCTGGCAGCGATGCGCAGCCGCGGCACGCCGTTTCAGGGATTTCTCTATGCCGGGCTGATGCTCACGCCCGATGGCCCGATGCTGATCGAATATAATGTGCGGCTGGGCGACCCTGAAGCACAGGTGCTGATGCTGCGGCTGGAAGGCGATCTGGTGGAACTGCTGTGGGCAGCCGCCACCGGCACGCTGGACAGCGTCGATCCCAAGGTGAGCAGCGATGCTGCCGTGACGGTGGTGATGGCGGCCAAGGGCTATCCGTGGAAACCGGTGGTCGGCACCGTGATCGACGGGCTGGACGAAGCCGAGGCGCTGGGCGTCAGCATTTTCCATGCCGGCACCAGCCGCAGCGAGGATGGCCGGCTGGTCGCTGCTGGTGGCCGCGTGCTGAACGTCACCGCCGCAGGCCCTGATATTTCCGAGGCGCGGGCGCTGGCCTATGCGGCTATTCGCAAGATCAAGTGGCACGGCGGCCAGTTTCGGCGGGATATCGGCAAATCCGCCTGAACACTGCCGCCGGATGGGGAGATCGGCGCGATGAGCGACAGGCAGACGCAGTTTTCGGGCACCAGCGCGGTGCGGGCCGGCCAGGAGATTGACGCCGGCCGGCTGGCCGAGTGGATGGCCGCCAATGTGGAGGGCTATGCCGGGCCGCTGACCATCGAACAGTTCAAGGGCGGCCAGTCCAACCCCACCTACAAGCTGATCACGCCGGGCCAAAATTATGTGCTGCGCCGCAAGCCGCCGGGCCAGCTTCTGCCCTCCGCCCACGCCGTGGACCGCGAATATCGGGTGATCACCGCGCTCTATGCACAGGGCTTCCCGGTGGCGCGCACCTTTGGCCTGTGTCAGGACAATGATGTCATCGGCACCTGGTTCTACATCATGGATTGTGTGGATGGCCGGGTGATCTGGGACACCACCTTCCCCTCTGTGCCCAAGGACGAACGCCGCGCCTATTTCGATGCCATGAACGAAACCATGGCGCGGCTGCACATGATCGATCCGGTCGCCGCGGGCCTCGGCGATTTCGGCAAGCCCGGCAATTATTTCGCCCGGCAGATCGCCCGCTGGTCCAAACAATATGTGGAGGATGTCGACGCCGGGCGCTATCCTGCGATGGACAAGCTGCTCGACTGGCTGCCCGCCAACATCCCGCCCGGCGATGAAGTGGCCATCGTCCACGGCGATTACCGCTGTGACAACATGATCTTCCATCCCACCCAGCCAAAGGTGCTGGCGGTGCTGGACTGGGAATTGTCGACGCTGGGCCACCCGCTGGCGGATTTTTCCTACCATCTGATGATGTACCGGATGCCGCCCAGCACCACCACCGGGCTGGTGGGCAATGATCTGGCGGCGCTGGGCCTGCCGACCGAGGCCGAATATGTGGCGGCTTATTGCAAGCGCACCGGGCGCGGCGGCATTCCCGACATTGATTTCTATGTCGCCTACAACATGTTCCGGCTGGCCGG
>DAITMD010000187.1:0-4999 GCA_036835345.1 Sandarakinorhabdus sp.
CGCTGGTGCTGTATCTGTGGGCCTTGCAGCACCTGCCGGGCCGGCTGGGCTGGGTAATTGCCTTGTCACACGCCATCGCCTGCGCGCTCAGGCTGGCACGGTTCAACGCGCAGATCGATGCCGATGAAGGCCCGCACAAGAAGCTGGGCTATCTCACCGGTGTGCCGGCCCCGGTGGCGGCTGGCCTCACATTTGCGCCGCTCTATGTATTTTTCTGGCTGCAGCCGGCGCTGCTGGATGATCTGGCGCTGCGGGCCACGGTGGTTGCCGTCACCACGCTTGTCGTCGCCTTCCTGATGGTGTCAAACCTGCCCAGCCTGAGCTGGGGGTCGATCCGCCTGCGTCCGTCGTGGCGGCTGCCGGTGCTGGCCGGCGTGGGCCTGTTTGCCGGCGCGCTGTTCACCAATCCCTGGGCCACGCTGGCGCTGGTCTGCACGGCCTATGCCGTGGCCATGCCGCTGTCTGTCCGCGCGTTCTACGCCCGGATGAAGCTGCGCCCGGATGCGGCCACCGATACACGCCGGTCAGACGAAGGCATCCAGCCGCCACCCTGACGCACATCGCCCAGCATGGCCTCGCCCAATCGCTCGCGCGAACGCTCCAGCAGGTGCAGCACATGCGCCCAGGCCACCAGACAGGCCACCAGGATCAACAACATCGTCATAAGCTGCTCCTTCATCACCGAATCGCAGAACTGTTCCGGTTCCGTTCCGTCCATATGTTCCGCAATTGTTCCGGTCGTCAAGCCCCTTCCACGGCGGTATGAACATGGACAAAGATTTATGCGGGGAGGAAACGCGATGCACGGCACCATGCAGGATTGGCCGCTTCTGGTGTGGAAGCTGATCGATCACGCCGCCACCTATCATGGCCAGCGCGAGATCGTGTCGCTGAGTTGCGAGGGGCCTACCCACCGCACCAACTGGCGCGAGGTGCGCGGCCGCGCCCGGCAGGTGGCCGCGGCGCTGCGCACGCTGGGCATGAAGCCCGGAGACCGCATCGCCACGCTGGCGTGGAACACCTGGCGGCATGTCGAAAGCTGGTACGGCATTTCCGGCATGGGCGGCGTGGCGCACACCATCAATCCGCGCCTGTTCGAGGAACAGATCATCTACATCGCCAACCATGCCGAAGACCGGGTGCTGTTCTTCGATCTCAGCTTCGTGAAGTTGGTCGAGAAACTTGCCCCCAGCTTCAAGACCATCGAACATTATGTGCTGCTGACCGACCGCGCGCACATGCCGGAATCCAGCCTCAACCTTTTGTGTTATGAGGATCTGGTCGCCGCCGAAAGCCCGGATACGCCGTGGACGGACGTGCCCGAAACCGCGCCCGCCGGCCTTTGCTACACCAGCGGCACCACCGGCAATCCCAAGGGCGTTCAATATAGCCACAGATCCAATGTGCTTCACGCCATGGCCGCCGGCGGGGCCGATGTGTTCGGCCTCAGCGCGCGGACGGTGGTGATGCCGGTGGCGCCGATGTTCCATGCCAATGCCTGGTCCATCCCCTATACGGCGGCCTATGTGGGGGCCAAGCTGGTGCTGAACGGCCCCAGTTTCGATCCGGCCACCCTGCACAAGCTGATCGTGGAGGAGGGTGTTGACCTGGCGCTGGCGGTGCCGACCATCTGGCTGGGCATGATGCAATATCTGGAAAAGACCGGGCAGAAACTCGGCAAGCTGGAACGCACCGGCATCGGCGGATCGGCGGTGCCGCGCGCCATGATCGAACAATATGACAAATTGGGCGTGCGCGTGATGCAATTGTGGGGAATGACGGAAATGTCCCCGCTGGGCACCATAGGCGGGCCGCTGCCGGAAACCGAAGCAATGGGTTATGAACAACAGCTCGACTATCGTGTGAAGCAGGGCCGCGGCGTGTTCGGCGTGGAGATGAAGATCGTCGATGACGATGGCAAGGAACTGCCGCGCGACGGCGTGGCCTTTGGCCGTCTGCTCGTGCGCGGGCCGTGGGTGGTGGCCAGCTATTTCAAGGGCGATGGCGCCAGCGCCTTCGATGCCGATGGCTGGTTCGATACCGGCGATGTCGCAACGCTGGATCCGCTGGGGTACATGCAGATTGTCGACCGCGCCAAGGATGTGATCAAATCCGGCGGCGAGTGGGTATCGTCCATCGATCTGGAAAATGTCGCGGTCGGCGCGCCCGGCGTGGCGGAAGCCTGCGTGATCGGCGTGCACCACCCGAAATGGGATGAACGCCCGCTGCTGCTGGTCGTGCCCAAGGAGGGCGCAGACGTGACCAAGGCGAGCGTGCTCGCCTATCTGGACGGCAAGATCGCCAAATGGTGGACGCCCGATGATGTGCTGGTGGTGCCCAGCCTGCCGCACACCGCCACCGGCAAGCTGCTGAAAGTGGCGCTGCGCGAGGAGTACAAGGATTACCGGCTGCCGACGGCGTGAGGGATCACAGCAGACTGAGCTGATCGCTCGGCGCCCGAAACTGCGTGCAGTCCAGCGCCATGCGCTCGCGGCTGAGGCCGTGGGCGGTGCAGGCTTTCAGGAAACGTTGGCGCATCAGGGCGGCGTAAGGCCCCTGCGCCTGAAAGCGGGCGAAGAAGCGCGGGTCATTGTCCTTGCCGCCGCGCATCGTCTGAATATGGTGCATCACGCGGGCGGCGCGGTCGGGAAAATGGAGGCTGAGCCAATCACGGAACAGCGGCGCGACTTCGTGCGGCAGGCGGACGGGGATGGAGGTGGCACCATATGCGCCGGCCTCGGCCCCGGCGGCCACGATGGCCTCGATCTCGTGATCGTTGATCGCCGGTATCATCGGTGACAGCGAAATCCACACCGGCACGCCGACCGCGCTCAAGGCGCGGATGGCCGCCAGCCGGCGGGTGGGCGCGGCGGCGCGCGGCTCCATCAGCCGGGCCAGGCGCGCATCCAGCGTCGTCACGCTGATCATCACGGCGGCCAGGCGCTTCGCCGCCATGGGCGCCAGCAGATCGATATCGCGGCACACACGGTCGGATTTGGTGGTGATCGTCACCGGGTGATGGCAATCGTGCAGCACCGCCAGCACTTGGCGGGTGATCCGCCAGTCACGCTCGATCGGTTGATAGGGATCGGTGTTGGTGCCCAGTGCGATGGGCTGACACTGATAACCGCGCCGCGCCAGTTCGGCCTTCAGCAGCGCCGCCGCATCGGGTTTGGCAAACAGCCGGCTTTCGAAATCCAGCCCCGGCGACAGATCGTGAAAGGCGTGGGTGGGCCGGGCAAAACAATAGACACAGCCATGCTCGCAGCCGCGATAGGCGTTGATCGACCGGTCGAACGGCACATCGGGGGACTGGTTCCTTGTGATGATGCTGCGCGCTCGCTCCACTGTCACCGTGGTGCGCAAGGGCGGCGGTGCGCCGTCCACCGTTTCGGCATCGTCCAGCCAGTCACCATCTGCCTGCCGCGCGGCCAGGCCAAAGCGCGCCGGCGTGTCGTTGCAGGTCGCGCCGCGACCGCTGGGGACGGGTGGTTTGGTCATGCCGCCTTGTAACGGAAGGATGGGAACATAAAAAGAACAATGTCCGAAACCACGCCGATTCCCTGCAAAGGTCAATGTTTTGGCAATCGGATTGACATAATCCCGAACTGTGCCTAATCACGAGCATTGCAAGTAAGCGTTCAATGCTGCTGAACCACCGTTGCAATTCAAGCGACGAGGGCTTGTTTTCTGCCAAATGGTGGCGGTAAAAATAAATGGGGGGAATCAACATGATGAAGTCTCTGATCGTGGCCGCTTCGGCCGCGCTGCTGTTCGCTGCGCCGGTAACAGCCCAGGAATGGCCATTGAAGGGCGGTAACTACTGGGAAACATCGCAGATCATGGTCAAGGATGGCGGTGATCTGAAATATGCCGCGCACCTCGCCAATGTCTGGGTGCGGCAGATGGAGCTGCTCAAGGCCAGCGGCGATATCAAGGGCTATCATATCCTGGAAAATCTCTATGCCAGAGCCGGTGAGCCGACCTATGTACTGATCACCATCTATGAACGGATGCTGCGCCCGGAAGAGGCCGAAAAACGCGCCGCGGCCAATCGTGCGGCGATGAACACCAGCATTGAAAAGATGGTGCAGGAAAGCGGTTCGCGCACCGAGTATCGCACTGTGGGCGGCCGTTCCGTCTATCTGGAAATGATGAAGCGCTGAACCGGGGGCGGCCGCACTGCACTTCAGTTCAGGCGGCCGCCACGCCCGCTTTCACGCCTGCTGTCACGCCTGCCGCTTCGCGCGCCAGCACCTCGCTGCGCAGCGCCCGCGCATCGGCCAGCGCATTGTGCGGCTGCACGCTTGCCCTGGCGGTATCGAAGCCGGGCAGGTTCATCAGATCGAAGCGCACGCGCGGCACGCTGCACCGCCCCTGATGCGCCAGCAGGGCGGCGGCGTGGGCGATATCCTCTGGCCAGTCCGCCACCAGCACCGGTTCGGGATCGTCCAGCAGATAGGCGGTCAAGGCCGCCACCACCGCCGCGCGCGACTGGGCCTGAGCGCCCAGGTTGGGCATCACATGCTCTGCCACCCATTTCAGCGGCCGGTGGCAGGGCAGCACCGCATAGAAATCGCCGCGCGTATCGGATTCCGGCACGAGCGCGATCGAAATCAGCGGGCCGTCAAAACCGTTGAACTCGCAGTCCAGGAAATAGCGCATCAAACCTCCCGCAGCCGGGGGATGAGTTCGGCGAAATTGCAGGGCCGGTGACGGCTGTCGAGCTGGGTGGCCAAAATCCCGTCCCACCCGTCCTTCACCGCGCCGGTGGAGCCGGGCAGGCAGAAGATATAGGTGCCGCGCGCCACGCCGGCACAGGCGCGCGATTGGATGGTGGAGGTGCCGATGCTCTGAAAGCTGATCCAGCGGAACAGCTCGCCAAAGCCTGGAATATCCTTCTCCGCCACGCGCGCCAGCGCTTCGGGCGTGACGTCGCGGCCGGTCACGCCGGTGCCGCCGGTGGTGATGATCACATCGATGCCGGCATCATCGATCC
>DAITMD010000188.1:0-4995 GCA_036835345.1 Sandarakinorhabdus sp.
GGGTCGTCCGGCTGCAACGCGGCGACCGCCAGGCCGATGGCCGCGTTGGCTTCGTCCACCGTGCCATAGGCCTCCACGCGCGGATCGTGCTTGTCGGCCTCGCTCATATCGCCCAGCCGCGTGCGGCCGTCATCGCCGGTACGGGTATAGATGGTGGTCAGCTGCACCATGGCAGGTCTCCTCGGGGTCGCTATGGACACACTTGTGCCATCGGGCCGTGGATTCAATACGGGCAGACGCTTTAGCGAAGGGAAACATCCATGCTCGCCATCCTCATCGCCGCCGCAATGCTTCAGGCCCCCCAGGACGTGGATGCCCGCGCCCGTGTGCTGCTGGAGGCGTCCGGCTCGCCTGGCGCCATGGTCGCCGTGATCGATGCAGACGGTGTCCGGGCCGGCGTGGCCGGCGTGCGGGTGCATGGCGGGGCGGTGGCGGTTGCGCCGGACGATCTGTGGCATATGGGCTCCAACACCAAGGCGATGACGGCGACTTTGGCGGCGCGGCTGGTGGAGCAGGGCGTGATCGGCTGGGACAGCACGATCGGGGACACGCTTGGCGCGCTCGATCTGGAGATCCATCCGAATCTGGCCGGCGCCGACCTTGTCAGCCTTCTGTCCCATCGCTCCGGCCTGGTGGCCAATGCCGGCATGCTCACGGCGCTGCGGCTGGCGGGGGCGGACGCAGACCGGGATGCCGCCGCCGACCGGCTGGTCTATGCCCGCGCCGTCCTGGGCGCGCCGGGCGAAGCGCCGGGCGAATTTCTCTATTCGAACGCCGGCTATGTGATGGCCGCGCTCATGCTGGAGACCGCGGCGGGGGCCACCTATGAAGCGCTGATGGCGCGCGAGGTGTTTGGTCCGCTGGGCATGGCCAGTGCCGGCTGGGGCCCGCCGGGGGTTGCCGGAACGGCCGATCAGCCACGCGGCCATCGCGGCGGCCTGTTCGGCCTGACCGTGGCCGAGCCGGGTGGCGGCGCCGATAATCCGCCGGCGATGAATTCTGCCGGCCGGGCCCATATGAGCGCTGCCGATCTCATGGCCTTCCTCGACCTTCACCGGCGCGGCGCGGCGGGAGAGGACACGGGATATCTCAGTGCGGACAGCTTTGCCCGGCTCCATGCCCCCGTGGGCGACTATGCGCTGGGCTGGGGCGTGCGGGCGGACGGGACGCTGACGCACTCGGGGTCGAACACGATGTGGCTGGTCACCATGGTGGTGCATCCGGGCGAGGGCTGGGCGGGGGCCGCGGGCGTCAATGACGGGCGCCTGGAGCGGGTGTCAGGTCCGGTGCGCGCGGCGCTGGAGCGCGACTAGCCGCCGAACTGCTGCTTGGCCCAGACCGCGCCCAGAACAGCCAGAATGGCGATGAACTGAAACAGCACACGCGCGCGCATCAGCTTGTTCGACCAGGTGCGCCCGAATTCGCCGCCCCGGAACAGGGCATAGATGCCCGCGGCCAGAATCACGAAAACCGCGGCCATTGCGCCGTATACGATTATATCTAGAAGTGTTGTCATGCCGGTGCAGATAGGCTGTCAGCGTTTGCGTGGCAATGGCTGCGCCAGCGGTCATATGAGCGTGTAACCCGGTGTGCATATTACTGGCAGTGCTTGCAATGCACCGCAAAGCTGTATATCAGCCGCGCGCACTGCAGCCGGGGGGATGCGAACCAGGTATAGTGGGCGGGCTGATTGAATGCGGGATAATCTAGGCAAACGTAACACCCGGCGCGACGTGCGGCGCGAGGCCACACGCGGCGTCGTGCTCGAGGCTGCGCGGGAAGTTTTTCTGTCGGAAGGCTATCAGGGCGCGACCATCAAGATGATCGCTGACCGCGCCGGCGTCTCGGCCGGCACGGTGCTGAACGCCGAGCCGTCCAAGGCGGCGCTGCTCATGGCGATCATGCGCGGCCATTACGAGGGTGTGGCCGAGACCCTCGGCAATCTGGAATCGGCCCTGTCGGGCCGGGCCGGTGACCGCCTGTCGGCGTTGCTGCAGCAATTGCTGGATGCGCAGCTGCGTCAGGCCGAGCTGGCCAGTGCGGCAATCGGCCATAGCTGGCTGGTGCAGGACGAGGCTTTCCAGCGCGCGTTCGATTCCATGGAATTCGTCTGGGAGCCCGTCAAGCGGGTCCTGGCGGCGGGTGTGGAGGCCGGTGAGCTGCGCGCCGATCTCGACCAGGGCACGGCATTTCTCGCCATTGTGGACCTGTTCTCGGGGGCCTTGCGTGAATCACGCAAGGCCTATGGGGAAGACCCACGCACGGCCCTGAGTGCACGGATTTCGCTTCTGGTCCGTGGCATGGCGGCCAACCCTAGCGGGGCCTGACCCGAGGCGGCGGCGCGGGCAGGCGGGGCCCGGTGCGCTGGGCGATATAGATGCCGGCCAGCACCAGCCCCGCGCCGAACCATTGCAGGGTGACGAAGGCTTCTCCGAACAGAACCCAGCCTGCCGCCGCGGCCACGACCGGCTGCACCAGAATGATCAGCGAGGCGAGCGCGGCAGGTGTGCGGCCCAGACCGAACGCAATACCGCCCTGGCCCAGTGCGTGGATCACCACCCCCAGCGTGATCAGGGGCGCCCAGCCTGCCAGCGTATCGGGCAGGAGGCGCTCGCCGGCCAGCAAGGCGATCGCCAGCGAGAGCGGCGCGGCGGTGAGAGTTGACCAGAACATGACGCTGGCGGTCCCGGCCCCCTGAACCCGCGCGGCGCGCACCGCCAGCAGATAGGCCGCATACCAGAATGCCGTCAGCGCCGAGAGCGCATCACCGGTCAGGCGTTCGGGGGCAAAGCGGACATTGGCGGCGGTCAGCAGGACCGCCCCGCCCAGCGCCACAGCGGCCGCGATGACAAAGCGCACCGTAATGCGCTCCTTGAACAGCGCCCACGCCGCCAGGGCCACCAGAATGGGCGTCAGATTGGCCAGCAGCGTCGCATTGGCCGCGGTCGTGATCTTGATCCCGGCATGCCAGAAGGCGAGATCGCCGGCAAAGAACACGCCTGCCAGCATGAGGATGCGCCAGCGCCGCGCGGGCGGCGCTGCTGCCGGCGCGGCCGCCCGGCCCCGGTGCTGCTCGATCAGCAACCAGACGCCCAGCACGGGAATGGCAAAGGCCAGGCGCCAGAACGCAATGGCCTGGGGGCCGAGCCCGGACATCTTTACCAGGATCGCGGCAAACCCGATCACACAGGCCGCCGCCGCCAGCGCCAGCACGCCGGTCAGCGATGCGCCGGGCCGGGCGGTTTGATCTGTCATGAACCTCGCCCTCCCCGCCCTGTCCGCGCCCTGACGGCTGGACCCGGTTCTTAAGGTCAGGGCGCGCGCCTGCGCAAGCGGCGGGGGATGCCTTGCCAGACGGGCCGGGGACGGGGCTTATTGGCGGGGCCGCTCGGGGAGGGCTTTGCCTGTGTCCAACGCCGCCATCATCCTGACGACCCTGATCGTCTACAAAGGCCTGCTGATTGCCATCGGGGTCTGGGCCAGCCGGCGCACGGGCACCGAGGCCGACTACCTCATTGGCGGGCGCACGCTGGGGCCGTGGGTGGCGGGCCTGTCCTATGCGGCAACCTCGTCCTCGGCCTGGGTGCTGCTGGGCTTTTCCGGCTTTGTCTTCCTGGCCGGGCTGAGCGCGCTGTGGATGCTGCCGGGCATATGGGCGGGCTATGCCTTGCTCTGGATCGTGATGGGACGCGCCATGCGGCGCGAGGCCGAAGAGCGCGGCCACATCACGCTGGCCGATTATCTGGCCGGCGACGCAGGGGCCGCGGGCAAGCGCCTGATCGGGCTGATCTCGGCCGCCCTGGTGGTGTTCTGCTTCATCTTCTATGTCGCTGCGCAGTTACAGGCCGCCGGCACGGCCATGCAGAGCTATTTCGGGCTGGGCGTGGCCGAATCGGTGCTGCTGGGCACCGGCGTGGTGCTGATTTATTCGCTGCTGGGCGGTTTCTGGGCGATCTCGGTCACGGACATGCTGCAAGGGTTTGTGATGGCCTTCATCGCCGTCATCGCGCCGGTCGCCGCCGTCATTGCGGCGGGCGGACCTGAGGCCGTGCTCGCCGCGCTGGCCGCCGATTATCCGGGTCATCTCGAGGCTTTCGGGGGGCGGTCAGGCTTTATCGCTGCCGGCTTTATTCTGGGACTGGCGAGCATCGGTCTGGGCACGGCGGGTCAGCCGCAGCTGGCGGCGCGCGTGATGGGGGTGAAGGACGATGCCGCGCGCCGGCGCGCGTTTCTCATTTCGATCAGCTGGGCGATCATTGTGTTTGTCGGCATGGCGGTCCTGGGCCTGGCCGGGCGCACGCTGGCCCTGGGGCTTGGGCCGGGCGAGCACGAACAATTGCTGTTCGCCGCCATCGCCACCCTGTTTCCCCCGGTCATGGCGGGCGTCGTGCTGGCGGCGCTTCTGTCGGCCGTGATGAGTACGGTGGATTCGGTCTTGCTGAGCTCGGCCGCCGCCATCTCCCATGATGCGCGCGTGGCGCGCATCTTCCCTGGCCGCGAGGTGCTGATCGCGCGCGCGGTGATGGCTGCGCTGTGCGCAGCGGCGGTGGTGCTGACCCTGGCGGCACCGTCGGATATCTTCAGCCGCGTGCTGTTTGCCTGGAATGCGCTGGGCGCGGCCTTCGGCCCGATCATTCTGGCGCGGGTGTTCGTCTGGCGTCCCGGCGCGGTGGCGGTCATTGCTGCTATGATCGCGGGCTTTGGCCTCACCGTCTTCTTCAACCAGACCGGCCAGGGGCCGGGCGGGCTGTATGAGCGGCTGATCCCGTGGATCCCGCCCCTGATCATCCTGTTCGCGGCGCGCCGGCGCACGGCCTGAGCCGCGCGCTGCCACCGGTCAGGTCTGCGCCAGCGCGGCCAGCCGCAGATACGCTCCGCCGGGAATGGCGCTGAGCTGGGCGTGGGTGCCCTGTTCGACAATGGCGCCGTCCCGGAACACCAGAATCCGGTCCGCATCCCGGATCGTGGACAGGCGGTGGGCGATCACGATGGCGG
>DAITMD010000189.1:0-4988 GCA_036835345.1 Sandarakinorhabdus sp.
TTGCCGCCGCCGCCGGCCACTGCCTTGATCAGCAGTGGATAGCCGACGCCTTCTGCGGCCTTCTGCAGGCGCACCAGTGATTGGTCATTGCCCTGATAGCCGGGCGTGATCGGCACCCCGGCCTTCTTCATCGCCGCCTTGGCGGTATCCTTCAGGGCCATCACCCGCATGGCGCTTTCGGGCGGGCCGATGAAGATGATGCCGGCCTTTTTCAGTGCCTTGGCGAAATCGGCATTCTCGCTGAGGAAGCCATAGCCGGGGTGGACGGCATCGGCACCGGTGCGCCGGGCAGCCGCGACGATGGCATCCATGTCGAGATAGGGCCGGTCACCGCCCAGCGGCACGGCCTGGCCGGCCTCGCGCACGAACGGCGCATCGGCATCGGCGGCCGAATGCACCGCCACCGTGGCAATGCCCATGGCGTTGGCGGTGCGGATGATGCGGCGGGCAATCTCGCCGCGGTTGGCGATCAGGATCTTCTTCATTTGGGCGGGCAGCCTTTCGGATCCGCGGTCCAGCCGAAACTGGTCAGCAGCCATTTGCCGTCCAGCTTGCTCCAGCCGAAACTGTCGACGCCGCAGTGAATGCGCTTGCCATCGATATCCAGCGTGTAGGGCGCCCAGACATGGGCGAAATCGCGGGTGACAAGCACGTCGGTCTGCACCAGCTGTTCGTCGAACGTGCGCGGCGGTGCCCCCCGGAAATTTTCGAACAACTGGCTTCGGGTCATCACGCCGAACTTGCTGCCGCCTTCGGGCGGGAAACGCAGGATCTGAATGGTGAGCGCGGGATGTGTCATGGCCTCGGCCGCATCGGGATTGCCGGCGTTCAGCGCCGCCATGAAGGCATTGGTTGCGGCCAGCACTTCGTCTTTCGGGTCGGCGGTGGCCGGGGCGGCCAGCAGAACAATGGCAGCGACGGCAGATTTCAGTCCAGCACCCATGACGGCCTCCCCTTGTTCAGAAAGGCGGCGATCCCCTCGCGGCCCTCGTTCCCCACCCGGCGTGCGGCGATGCGGCGGGCGGTTTCCGCGCGCAGATCATCGGTGATGGCCGCGCCCGCGAAATCCAGCGCCAGCCGCTTGGCATCGGCAACCGCGCCCGGCGCGGCCTGGCCGATATGGGTCAGCCAGTGCGCCACCGCCGCTTCGGCGGCATCGGCATCGATGGCGACCTCGTTCACCAACCCCATGGCGCGCGCGTCCTCGGCGCCGAACGCCTCGGCGGTCAGGAACCAGCGCCGCGCTGCCGCGCCGATTTTTGCCATCACAAAAGGCGATATGGTCGCCGGAGTCAGGCCCAGCCGCACTTCGGACAGGCGGAATTGCGCGCCGTCCACCGCCACCGCCATATCGGCGCAGGCCACCAGCCCCACGCCGCCGCCGGTGATATGGCCGTGCGCGACCACGATCACCGGCCTGGCGCAAGAGTTGATGGCGGCCAGCATGCTCGACAGCCGCATCGCATCGGCCTCGTTCTGGGCCGCGCTCCACGCTGCCGCTTCGCGCATCCAGTCAAGATCGGCCCCGGCCGAAAAGCTCTTGCCGGCGCCGGCCAGCACGATGGCCCGCACGCCGGCCGCGCCGGACAGGCGGGTGAAGGCTTCGGAGAGTGCCGCGATCAATTCGGCGTTGAAGGCGTTGTGGCGTTCCGGGCGGTTCAGCGTGAGCCGCGCGGTGCCGAACGCGTCGATGGTTTCGTCAAGCATCGCGCTCACATCCGGAACGTGCCGAAGCGGGTGTCCGGCACTGGCTGCTGCAGCGCTGCGGCCAGCGACAGGGCGACCACGGCGCGCGTGTCTTCGGGTGCGATGATGCCATCGTCCCACAGCCGGGCGCTGGCATAATAGGGGTGGCCTTGGCGGTCATACTGGGCGCGGATCGGGGACTTGAAGGCCTCTTCCTCGGCGGCCGTCTTGAAGCCGCCGCTCTTCACCGTGGCCAGCACGCTGGCTGCCTGTTCGCCGCCCATCACGCTGATGCGCGCGTTGGGCCACATCCACAGGAAGCGCGGGGAATAGGCTCTACCGCACATGCCATAATTGCCGGCACCGAAACTGCCGCCGGTCACCACGGTGATCTTGGGCACGGCGGCGCAGGCCACCGCCGTCACCAGCTTCGCGCCATGCTTGGCGATGCCTTCGTTTTCATAGCGGCGGCCGACCATGAAGCCGCTGATATTCTGCAGGAACAAGAGGGGGATGCGGCGCTGGCAGGCCAGTTCGATGAAATGCGCGCCCTTCTGGGCGCTTTCGCTGAACAAGATGCCGTTGTTGGCGATGATGCCGACCTTGTAACCCTCGATCTCGGCAAAACCGGTGACCAGCGTCTCGCCATAGCGCGGCTTGAATTCGTGCAGCTCCGAGCCGTCGACCAGCCGCGCGATGATTTCGCGCACGTCAACCGGCACCCGCGTGTCGATGGGCGCCAGTGCATTCAGCTCGGCCGTATCGAACAGGGGCGGACGGGCCGGCCCATGCGGGACAGCAGGGGCGGGCGGGAAGGTGCCGACGATGCGCCGGGCGATATCCAGCGCGTGGGCATCGTTCTCGGCCAGATGATCGACCACGCCGGACAGGCGCGTGTGGACATCGCCGCCGCCCAGATCCTCGGCGGTCACCTCTTCGCCGGTGGCGGCCTTCACCAGCGGCGGCCCGCCCAGAAAGATCGTGCCCTGGTTCTTCACGATGATCGATTCGTCCGCCATCGCCGGCACATAGGCCCCGCCGGCGGTGCAGCTGCCCATCACCACGGCGATCTGCGGGATGCCGGCGGCGCTCATGGTGGCCTGATTGAAGAAGATGCGGCCGAAATGATCGCGATCGGGGAACACCTCGTCCTGCCGGGGCAGGTTGGCACCGCCGCTGTCCACCAGATAAAGGCAGGGCAGGCCGTTCTGCGCGGCGATTTCCTGCGCGCGCAGATGCTTCTTGACGCTCAAGGGGTAATAGCTGCCGCCCTTCACCGTGGCATCATTGGCCACGATCACGCACAGCCGGCCCGCCACCTGCCCGACACCGGCGATCAGGCCGGCGGCCGGCACATCCTCGCCATAGACATCGTGGGCAGCGAACTGGCCGATCTCCAGAAACGCCGTGTGCGGATCGAGCAGCGCCTCCACCCGGTGCCGGGGCAACAGCTTGCCGCGTGCCACGTGCTTTTCGCGCGCGGCGGGCGGCCCGCCCAATGCAATGCGCGCCGCCTTTTCCCTGAGATCGTCCAGAAGTTCGGCCATGGCAGCAGCCGTGGTGCGGGCGGAGGGTGGCAGGGGTTGACCGATGTGCGGCATGATCCGGGTATAGGCGGGGCCGTGCCAGTCGCCAAGTGGCCCGGTTTCAGGCGCGCTGCCAACCCTGTGCGCCGCGCGCCACGCCGAAATGCGCCGCCAGCGCAGCAGGCGTGAGCACGCTTTCGGGCGGGCCATCGCCGACCAGCCGGCCCCTGTCGATCAGCAGCAGCCGGTCGCACCCGGCAGCCAGATCAAGATCATGCAGGGCCAGCACCACGCCGGCCCCGCGCGCCGCCTGCGCGCGCAGCAGCGCCATCACGTCCAGCCGGTGGCCGGGATCAAGATTGGCGATGGGTTCATCCAGCAGCAGCCACGCCGGGCTGGCCACCAGCGCGCGGGCCAGCAGCACGCGGGCGCGTTCACCGGTGGACAGCGTGACGACCGACCGCTGGGCCAGATGGGCGGCATCGCAGGCGCTCAGCGCTGCCGCAACCGCTGCCGGATCGGGCGGCGCGCCGGGGCCAAGACCCAGCGCCACCAGCGTGGCCGCCGTGACCGGCCACACCGCATCGCGGCTGGCCGGCAGCCACGCCAGCCGGCGCGGATGCGGCGTGAAGGCCGCGCCGTCCAGCGTGAGCCGGCCCGGCCCATCCGACAGCCCGGCCAGCGCGCGCAGCAGCGTCGTCTTGCCGGCACCATTGGGGCCGATCACGCCGGTGACCGTGCCGGCACGCAGTGCCAGCGACAGCGGTTCCAGCATCGGCGGGCGGGCGAGTTGATGCGCCTCAAGCATCAGCGCCCCCGCAGGATCAGCCAGAGGAAGAAGGGCGCGCCGATCAGTGCGGTGAGCACGCCCAGCCTGAGATCGATCGGGGCGAGGCGCACGGCGATGTCGGCCGCCAGCAGCAGCGCCGCGCCGGCCAGCGCCGCCGGCAGGATCGCCGCGCCGGGGCGATGGCCCACGAACGGGCGCACCAGGTGCGGCACCACCAGCCCGACAAAACCGATGCTGCCGGCCACCGCCACGCCCGCACCGGTGGCCAGCGCCGCGGCGATGATGGTCCGCCGGGTGAGGGCGGCCGTGGAGATGCCGAGCGATTGCGCCACTTCGGCGCCAAGCGCGAGGCTGTCGAGCGCGGGCGCGGCGCGTATGAGGAGGGCAAGACCGAGACCGATCAGCGGTGCGGCCAGCAGCAATTGCGGCAGTGTGCGATCATTCAGGCTGCCCATCAACCAGATCATCAGATCATAAAGCGCAAACGGCGAGGGCGCGAGGCTGAGCGCCAGATTGATCGCTACGCCCAGCAGGGTGGCGACCGCCACCCCGGCCAGCACCAGGCGGGTGGTGCCGGCTCCGGTGCCGGCGAGCGTGAGCAGCAGCAGCAGCGCGGCCAGCGCGCCGGCGATGCCGCCCGCGGCCATGCCGATCACGCCGGCACCCAGGAAATAGCCGGCCAGCACCGCACCCAGCGCCGCGCCGGTTGAGGGGCCGAGCACATCGGGGGAGGCGAGCGGATTGCGAAGCAGCGCCTGCGTGGCGGCCCCGGCACCGCCCAGCCCGGCCCCGATCACCAGCGCAAGGCCGGTGCGCGGCAGGCGCAGTTCCATGAACAGGCTGCGCGCCAGTTCGGGATCCCGCGCCCAGATGGCCGCCAGATCGACCGGGCCGATGGCCAGCGAGGCCAGCATCATCGCGGCGCACAGCAAGGCCAGACGCCAGATCACAGCGCCGCCTTCAATCGCCGGATTTCGGCCGGCATG
>DAITMD010000190.1:0-4958 GCA_036835345.1 Sandarakinorhabdus sp.
GCACGCTGGCGGTCTGTTCGCGCACCACCAGCATCACCTTGCGGATCACGCAGGTCGATTCCTCGAAACAATCGACACAGCGTTGATAGGCCGATACCGATACGCACGGCACCAGCGCCACCGGCCCTTCGATCAGGCGGATGATTTCCCCGAAACTGATCTGGCCGGGCGAGCGGGCAAGGCGATAACCGCCCATCTTGCCGCGATAGCTGTGCACCAGCCCGCCGTTCTTCAGCTCCAGCAAAATGGCTTCCAGGAACTTGCGCGGCAGCTGCTGATCCTCGGCAATCACCGAAATCGGCACCGGCGTCACCCCGCCCGATCGGGCGATAAAGATCAGCGCACGCAGCGCATAACGGGATCGCTGGGTCAGCATCCATCTCCTATGCACCAGCAGGGATTTGATGCCAACCCGCAGCGAATGCCGGGCGCGCCTTTCATTCATTCCCGATAAATGGTGCAATTTCCCGATTTTCCGCAGCAGACACCTACACTGTCATGCTGTTGTAATACGCAAAAACAGCTAACATACTGATTTTGCATCGTATCGGAAAAATCCTTCCACTTGGCACGGCCCTTGCTCTTGTTCTGGCATCGGCACCGGATGGCCCGGAACCGAACCCAAGAAGGAGGACCCCCATGATTGCTTCTGCTCCGAATTTCTCCAACATGCTGTCGGCCACTGTCGGCACCCTGTTGTTCGCCGGTGTCTGCATCGGCGCCGCCACGGCCCCGGCCGCTGCCGCCCCCATCAGCCTGAATGCCAATGGCGAGCGCACCATCGAAGTGTCGTACGCCGATCTGGACCTGGGCAGCCCGTCGGGCCGCGCCGTTCTGGATCGCCGCATCAACGAAGCCGCCCGCAAGGTGTGCGCCAATGGCGCCCCCGATCCGGCCAGCGCCACGCGGGAATATCAGTGCGTGGTGAACAGCGTGAAGGCCACCCGCGCTGCCGCGCTGGCAGCGGTGAAATCGCCGCGCACCGCCGGCTGATGCCGCAGCGGCGGGCAAGGCAGGGGCCGTCCTGCCCGCCAGACATGTGAGGCCGCCGCCCCTTGCCCCCATCCGGGCGGCGGCCCACCCCAACAAGCCCCCCCGTTTCTCATGTCGGTGCGCGTTCTTCCTGCCCCCCTCAAGGCGCGCACGCAGACAGTGCCGCCCGGCGCCGCTTCCCTCTGGCGCCGGGCGGCATTTGCTTTTGCGGCCAAAGCCGGCAGGATGGCCCCATGCTGCGCCCGCCCCTGCTGATTGCCCTGATTGCCGCTGCTCTTGCCGCTCCGGCCGCCGCCCAGCCCAGCCGCGCCCGCGCTGCCGGCATTGCGCCGGGGCCGCTGCCCACGGGGCCGCTGAACGCCATCACCGATGTGGCCGGCGTGCTGGTGGGGCAGATCACCATCGATCGCGGTGACACCATCCGCACCGGCGTCACCGCCATCCTGCCCCATGGCGGCAACATCTTTGCAGAAAAGCTGCCGGCCGGCATCGTGGTCGCCAACGGCTTCGGCAAGCTGATGGGCAGCACACAGCTGCGCGAACTGGGCGAGATCGAAACCCCGATCCTGCTCACCAACACGCTGAACGTGCCCGAAGCCGCCGCCGCCATCATCGAACACACGCTGGCGCAGCCGGGCAACGAAGCGGTGCGATCGGTCAATGCCGTGGTCGGCGAAACCAACGACGGCGGCCTGAATGACATCCGCGCCCGCGCCGTCACCATCGCCGATGCCCGCCGCGCCATCGCGCAGGCAAAGCCCGGCCCGGTGGCGGAAGGTTCGGTGGGCGCCGGGCGCGGCACCATCGCGTTCGGCCACAAGGGCGGCATCGGCACATCCTCGCGCGTCACGCCGCAGGGCCACATGGTGGGCGTGCTGGTGCAGAGCAATTTCGGCGGTCGGCTCATCCTGTCGGGGCGGGACATCGCCCCGCCCGCGCCGGCATCGGCCGACGGATCGATCATCATCGTCATCGCCACCGATGCGCCGCTCAGCGATCGCAATCTCACCCGCCTTGCCGCGCGGGCCATGGCCGGGCTGGCGCGCACCGGATCAGCCTTTTCCAATGGCTCGGGCGATTATGCCATCGCCTTTTCCGTCCACCCCGATGTGCGCCGCACGCCTGAACGCCGGGCCGCCGGTCATGGTGCGCCCGATGTGGGCAACGACAATATCAGCCCGCTGTTCGTCGCTGCCGCCGATGCCACCGAGGAAGCGATATGGAACAGCCTGCTGATGGCCACTGCCGTCTCCAGCCGCAATCCGGCCACCGGCAAGCCTCGCAGCGCGCAGCCGCTTGATCCGGCGCTGCTGCGTCAGAACAGGTGATCGATGGCCATGCAGGTGGCCAGGCCAACGATGATGTTCATCGGCGCGCCCACTTTCAGAAAGTCGCTGAACCGATAATTGCCGGCGGCATAGACCAGCGTGTTGGTCTGATAACCGATCGGCGTGGCAAAGCTGGCGCTGCCGCCAAACATCACCGCCACGATGAACGGGCGCGGATCCAGGCCCAGCCCGGTGGCCAGCGCAATGATCAGCGGCGTCACCAGCACCGCCACCGCGGCATTTGAAATCACTTCGGTCAGCAGGCTGGTAAGGGCATAGACCCCGATCAGCAGCAGCAGCGGCGATGCGCTTGCCAGCAGCGGCAGGGCGCTATCCACCATCAGCGCCAGCGTGCCCGCCGCGCCCAGCCCCGATGCAAAGGCCAGCATCGCCAGAATCAGCACCAGCGTGTTGCCGTCCAGCGCCGCCCACGCCTCATCCGGTTCCAGGCAGCGCGTCACCAGCACCACCGCCACGCCGGCAATGGCCAGCGCCGCAATCGGCAGGCCCAGAAGGGTGGCACCGCCGATCACCCCGGCCAGCGTGGCCACGGCAATGGGTGCCTTTTCGCGGCGGAAGGCGCGCGTGGTCGAAACCGCCACATCCGACAGGCCAACATTGCCCTGCATGGCGCGCACGGCGTCGAAATCGCCAGCCACCAGCAGCCGGTCGCCAGCCCGCACCCGCACATTGGCCAGATCCGGCCCGGCCAGGTGCCGGGTGCGCGACAGGCCCAGTATCCGCACCCGCAGCCGCGACAGCAGCGGAATGTCCGACAGGGCGCGGCCGATGATCGGATGATTGGGGGCAATCAGCGCCTCGATCAGATGCGGGGCCGTCTTTGATGCCACCGCACTGCGCGCGACCAGCCCGATGCCCAGCCCGCGCGCACTGAACAGGCTGGCCAGTTCCTCCGGACTGGCGGCGATCAGCAGGCGGTCACCGCTGGCAAGCCGGTGGGCTTCCCAGCCCTCGCGCTGAATCTCGTCGCCGCGCACCAGGCCAAGCACGCGCACACCCGGCCGCCGCACCAGCGGCGCTTCTCCGGCGATCAGCCCGTCGTGATCGCCGCCGCGCACCACCATGGCTTCAGACAGGAAAAAGCGGTCATCGCTGTCCATCAGATCATTGTCGGCGCGGTTCGGCAGCAGGAACCGCCCGGCGATGGCCAGAAACGTCACCCCGGTCACCATGGCCACCAACCCGACACCGGTGATTTCAAAGATGCCGAATTCCGGCTGGCCCAGCCGTTCGGCAACGCCGGCCACCAGCAGATTGGTGGAGGTGCCGACCAGCGTGAGCGTGCCGCCCAGGATCGACATGTACGACAGCGGGATCAACAGGCGCGTGGCCGGCATCTGCACCGCCGCCGCCAGCCGGCGCACCACCGGAATCATCAGCATCACCACCGCCGTGTTGTTGATGATCGCCGATGACGCCAGTGTGCCCAGCCCCATTTCCGCCAGCGCCAGTTTGGGCCGGCGGCGGGTGCGGGCCAATATCCAGCCGGTCAGGCTTTCCAGCGCGCCGGTGCGGGTGAGTGAGGCAGTGAGGATGAACATTGCCGCGATAGTGACCGGCGCCGAATTGCTGAACGCGCCGAGCAGATCCGACGGCGCCAGATAGCCCAGCAGCAGCATGATCGCCACCGCGCCCAGCGCCACCACCACCGGCGGGCTGCGTTCGCGGGCAAAACCGATGCAGGTGCCCAGCAGCACGATGCCGCCAATCCACGCGCCATGTTCCGAAAGAAACAGGCGCGCCGTTTCCATCATCACGTCACACGTCGAGATTGGCGACGTTCAGGGCGTTTTCCTGGATGAAGCTGCGGCGTTCCTCCACCACATCGCCCATCAGCTTGGCGAAGATATCATCGGCATCCGCCGCTTCATCCACGTCCACGCGCAGCAGGGTGCGGGCGGCGGGATCCAGCGTGGTTTCCCACAACTGCTCGGCGTTCATTTCGCCCAGGCCCTTATACCGCTGAATGGACAGGCCCTTGCGGCCAGCATCCAGCACGCCCGACAGCAGATCAGACGGGCGGGTGACGCGCATCGTGCCCAGCATGGCGGGCGCGGTATAGGCACCGGCTTCGGATATCGCCAGCGCGTGCAGGCGCGGCGCTTCGGGTGCGGCCAGGAACGCGCCATCAACGACATAATAATCGGTCACGCCGCGCCACGCCCGCTCCAGCTGGTAACCGCCATCGGCCGACAGGCGCGCCGTCCACTGGCCGCCATCGATTTCGGCGGCATTCAGCCATGCTGCGGTGGCCGCCGCTGCCGGTCCGGACGCAGCGGCCAGCGCACCGTTCAGCGCCAGCGCCTCCACGATCAGCGCCGGATAGCGGCGCGGCACATAATCCATCAGCGCGCGCATCCGCCGGGCATGATCGACCAGCGACGCCAGATCTGCACCGGAACGCGGGCCGCTGGCGGTGTTCAGGATCAGGGTGCCGGTGCCGGCCTCCACCAGATAATCCTCCAGCGCGGCATTGTCCTTCAGGTAAACCTCCGACCGGCCGCGCGACACCTTGTAGAGCGGCGGCTGCGCGATAAACAGATGCCCGGCATCGATCAGTTGCGGCATGTGCCGGAAGAAGAAGGTGAGCAGCAGCGTGCGGATATGCGCGCCGTC
>DAITMD010000191.1:0-4940 GCA_036835345.1 Sandarakinorhabdus sp.
CCGCCTTGGCGCCCGGCGTATCTGGCGCGGCCCGCACCAGCGTGGACAGCAAGGTCGCAGCCCAGCGGTCATCGCCCTTCGCCGCCGCTGCCCGGCCGGCGCGCAGCACCCGTTTCGCGCCGCCCATCTGCGCCACCAGCCGGGGTGCCAGATCGGCGCGCGGCAGCGGATCAAGGCTGGCCGGATCGCCGTCGAACGCACCCAGATAGCGCTGATACACGGCACGCGCGTTGAATTTCAGGCTGCCGTAATTGGGCCGGTTGAACCACGCCCTCGCCAGCGGTTCCGGCAGCGCCATCGCTTCGCCGATTTCCACCGCGTTCAGGCCCTGATTCATCAGCCGCACGCTTTCATTGTGCACAAACGCATAGGCCTGGGCATGGCGCAGCATGTAATCGCCGATATGGGCCTTGCCCCAGCGCGGCCAGAAATGGCTGGTGAACAGCACATCGGCCTCGCCGCCCCAGCGCCGGCGCGCCTCCAGCAGTTGATCGGCCCAGCCCTTGGCATCGCGCACCAGCGCGCCGCGCGGGGTCAGCAGATTGTGCAGCGAGGCGTTGGCATTCTCGGCCAGACACAGCGCCTTCCACGCCGGCAGGTAGAAATTCATTTCGGCCGGGGCTTCGGTGTCCGGCGTCAGCTGGAAGATGAACTCCACGCCGTCGATCACCCGCCGGTCGCCCGTGGCCTTGATGCTGTCGGTCGGCGGGATCAGGCCATAGGTGCCGGGCGTGGTGAGCGATGCCAGCCCCGAAGAGACATGGCCCGTCGCCCCGCGCGGCAAGGTGGTGCCGAACATATAGGCCGCGCGCCGCAGCATCGCCGGGCCGGCAATCACATTTTCCGATACCGCGTGCTCCAGAAAGCCATCGGGCGCGATGATCGCCGTCTTGCCGGCCGCCACATCCGCTGCCGACACCACGCCCAGCACGCCGCCGAAATGATCGACATGGCTGTGGGTATAGATGACGGCCACCACCGGCCGCGTGCCCAGCTTGGCCGTTACCAGCGCCATGGCGGCGCTGGCGGCTTCGGCGCCGGTGAGCGGATCGACGATGATCCAGCCGCTGTTGCCGCGGATTACCGTCATGTTGGCCAGATCAAGCCCGCGCACCTGCCAGATCCCATCCGCCACCTGGAACAGGCCGTGCTTCGCGCCCAGCACGGCGTTGCGCCACAGGCTGGGGTTGACGGTTGGCGGGGCCGGGCCGGTGAACTGCGCCTCGTCAGCCAGATCGCGCAGCACATTGCCCCTGGCATCGCGGATCTTGCCATCAGGGATGCTGCCCAGAAAGCCGCGCGCGGCAAAATCGAAATCCTGCTCGTCAGCCCAGTTCAGCGTGGCGGCCAGCGCCTTGTTGTCGGCCTCTGCCTGAGGGCTAGCGCCGATGCCCTCGGCAGGTGCGGCGGCGAGCAGCAGGGCGGCAAGATACGGTATCATACCGCAAGGCTAGACCTGCGGATGCTGCGCCTCAACCATCTAATTCAGCCGCGCACCCGCACGATCATGCTCTGGCTGGCAGTGGCCATCAACGTGCCGTCGCGGGCGAACAGGTGCACGCGGCCATGGGCAAAGCCGGCGTGTACGGCGTGGATGCGCATATCGGCCAGCACCCAATCTGTGGGCACCAGGTTCATATATCGGATCGTGTTGTCCAGGCTGTTGCCGCCGGCGTTGGCGCCCAGCGCATTGCCCACCCCCGATGGCAGGAAATCCGCCATCACCGCCAGCGCCAGCCGGTCGATGGGTGAGGCAGGATCGCGGGGCCGCACCCACAGCCGGCCGATGCCATCGGGCGATGGCGGTGCCGTGCCGCGCTCGGCGCCGAAATGGCCGGCGGCGATGCGGCGCTCGAAATGGCTGTTCAGATCGTCGGGATGGCGTTCCCAGCGGATCGGCATGTCGCGGCAATCGTCCGGCGGCGGCACGTCGGGCATCTGCGCCCATTGCCGATGCGGGCTGTCCGGCCGGCTGCCCAGCGCGGCATTGACGGTGATGATCTCCTGCGTGCCGGCCCGCGTGATCACCCGCGCCTGGCTGTTGTATTTGCCCGCCACCGGCACAATCACTTCCAGATCAAGTTCGGTGCCGGGGCGCGCATAGCTCAGATATTGCGCTGCCGCCCACACGGTGGGGCGGCCGGTGTGCGACTCTACCGCTGCCAGCGCCGTGGCCAACCCCATCCCGCCGAACATGAACATATTGTCCGGCGGGCCGACACACAGCGGCGGCGTGACGGCAAGGCGATAATGGCCGGGCTGATCGGCGGGCAGAACGGGAATCATGGCGCCTCGATGAAGGCACGGATGCGCGCGGTAAAGGCCGGATCGGCATGGCTGGCAATTGGTGCCGGCGCCGCCGCCGATTGTGTCAGCAGGGCGCTGGCTCTCGACTGCAGGTCATTCTCGTCGGCAGCGATGTGCAGGCCGGCGCGTATGCCGATATGTCTGGCGGTGGCCAGTTGATGATCGGTGTTGTGTTCCCCCAGCGCCTGCAATCGCGGCAGCATCAGGATCGGCTTGCCGGCTTCGATGGCGCTGATGATCGATCCCATGCCGCAATGCGCCACGAACAGCGCGCAATCCGCCACCCGCGCCTGATAATCGGCAAGGCTCAATGTCCGCACCCAGCGGGCATGGCGCGGCTCGAAACTGCCCTTGCCGATCTGGATTTCCACCGGCGTATCGGGATTGGCTGCCGCCCATTCATCCATGGCGCGGGCCAGACGGTCGAACGCCATCATCGAACCCACGGATACGAACACGCCGCTCACAGCACGCTGCCCCAATGCTCGGTCGTGGCCGTTGCCAGATGCGGCCATTGGGTGACCACCTGGCTGCACACAAGCCCGGCCTGCCCGCCGCTGCCCGACAAGGTTTCGCTGTTGGCGATACTGTCCACCCACAGGCTGCGCACCCCGAACGGCCGCGCCAGAGCGCATGCAATCAGGCCGGGCAGCGCGCCGGTGGTGATGATCACCTGCGGTCGCACGGCGATCAAGATGCGCGCGATGTCCAGCGCCGTCAGCGGAATGCGCCACCAATCGGCGCGCGACACATCACGAAAGGTGAAGAACGAAGCCTCGCCGGCCATCGCGCGGGTGCTGGGATCAACGGTTGCCACGCTCACAAGGTGCCCGGCCCATGCCGGTGACAGCCGCATCAGCTGCACGAAATGTCCGCCCCCCGATGCAATTGCCAACACGCGCTTTGTCATGGCGCCGCTCTTACGCAGCGTGGGCGGCGGCGTCCATCGCCTGCATCGCCAGCGTGTAGCTGCGCTTGCGATCCTCATGCCCGTGCAGAATGTTGACCAGCATCAACTCGTCTGCGGCATATTCGCTGCCGATCTCCAGCAGGCCGGCGCGCACCGTATCGGGGCTGCCGGCCACCACACGCCGGCTGGCAAAGGCCTGGGCCACCTCCGGCCGGTCCGCCAGCCAGGCCAGCGCCACATCCGGCGGCGGCACGGCAATGGATTTGCCCATCATCAGATGCGTGAACATCATCCGGGCCGGCGCGGCCAGCCGCTGCGCCTCGGCATCGGTGGCGGCGCAAACGGTCCACACCGCCACCATCAGGCGCGGCGTGTCGCCGGGATGACGCGGTGTGAACCGTGCCCGATAGGCCGCTGCCAGTTCGCCCAGGCGCGGCGCGATGAAATCCGCCAGACAATAGGGCAGGCCCAGATCGGCGGCGAAGGCCACGCTGTCTGCCGAACTGCCCAGCACCCACGGTTCCGGCGCATACGGCAGTCCGGGCAGGGTGGCGGCGTAGGCGGCAAAGGGATGATCATCGGGCAGGCCGTTTTCCAGATAGCCCACAAGTTCAGCCAGCGCCTGCGGGAACTGGTTCGGCGCATATTGCCGCCGGTCCTGCTGCAGGGCGATGGCGGTGCGCTGATCGCTGCCCGGTGCGCGGCCCAGCCCCAGATCGATGCGGCCCGGATATAGCCCGGCCAGCAGGCTGAACTGTTCGGCCACCTTCAGCGGCGAATAATGCGGCAGCATCACTCCGCCAGACCCCACCCGGATGCGGCTGGTCGCGCCGGCCACCGCGCCGATCAATATCTCCGGCGCATTGCCGGCCAGCGCGCGGCTGGCATGATGTTCGGCCAGCCAATAGCGGCGATAGCCCAGCGCCTCGCAATGCCGGGCCAGATCGAGGCTGTTTGCCAGTGCGCGGGCCGGGGTCGTGCCTTCCGGGATCGGCGTCTGATCCAGAACCGAAAGCGGGATCACCAGAATTTCCAGCGCGGCTTCGGCGTGCGCCGGCCGGGCAGCGCCTTCAATATGGCCCGCCGTTCGGCATCGCTGGCAATCGGCCAGCGGGTGATTTCCGGCACCGTGCGCCAACAGCCCTCGCACCAGCCGGTGCGCTGATCGATGCGGCAGACGTTGATGCAGGGGGAGGCGATTTCGCGGA
The DNA here is from genome assembly GCA_036835345.1 of Sandarakinorhabdus sp. Classification (GTDB taxonomy): domain Bacteria; phylum Pseudomonadota; class Alphaproteobacteria; order Sphingomonadales; family Sphingomonadaceae; genus Sandarakinorhabdus. The sequence goes on from DAITMD010000191.1 coordinate 4,426, forward strand.
CGTCGCTCATGCGGCACCCCGCCGGGCTGCCTTGAAAAGATGATAGAGCATCAGGCCCACCGGCCCGGCCAGAAACGTCAGCGCCAGGCAGGGCAGCAGCAGCCAGTGCGGCAGCGCGTCATCCTCTGCCTCCCAACTTCCAACCCACAGATCAAAGGCCAGATAATGCACCCAACCAGCCAGCAGCGCTTGCGGTGACGACAGCAGCAGCCGCACGCCCTCCAGCGTATCAAACCCGGCCCCCGGCGGCGGGCCATCGCCGGCCAGCCCTGTGATCAGCAGCGTGACATACAGGCCCGACAGCAGCACGGCGACGATGCGCGCCGCCAGCACCAGCCGCGCGCGGGACAGCGGCGAAAAGGCCAGCGCGATCCAGCCGGGCAAGACGGCGGCACTTGCAAAACTGAAGAGGCTTTCTGGCGTCATCGCGGTGCACCATGATGGTGGCCATCATGATGGTCAAGCAAGCGCGATTGCGGCAATGGGGCCAGGCTGCTATGCCGCCGGCATGAACC
>DAITMD010000192.1:0-4940 GCA_036835345.1 Sandarakinorhabdus sp.
CGCTGGCCCTGGGCATCGGGCAGCGCCAATTGCCGCTGGCTGCTGGGCGGGGCGGTGATGCTGGACGATGGCGAGCTGCGCCGCCTGCCATCGGGCGCACCCGATCACCGCATGATGGTGATGCGCGCGGATGAGGTGGAGCTGATCGACACCTGGGATGCGCTGGGCATGCGCGGCACCGGTTCGGGCGATATGGCCGCATCGAACGTGCGCGTGCCGCAGGGGCGCAGCGTGTCGTTCATCACCGACAGCCCACGCGAAACCGGCGCGCTGTATCGCTTTGCCCCGTTCGGCCTGCTGGCGCTGGGCATCGCGGCGGTGGCCAGCGGCAATGCGCTGGGCGCGCTGGACGATCTGAAGGCGCTGGCCGTGGCCAAGAAAGGGCAGGGATCAAGCCGAAGCCTGGCCGAACGCGGCGTGGTGCAGGCCGATTTTGCCGTGGCGCAGGCCGATCTCGATGCCGCCCGCGCGCTTGTCCACGCCGAAATCGCCGCTGCATGGGATCATGTGGTGGCCGGCGATACGCTCACCCTGGAACAGCGGGCGCGGCTGCGGCTGGCGGCCACACGGCTGACGACGGTGTCGGCCCGCGTGGCGGCGAAAATGCACGAACTCGCCGGCGGCACATCCGTCTATGCCAGCCATCCGCTGAACCGCCGCTTCCGCGACGCGCATGTCGCGACCCAGCATGTGATGGTCGCCCCGCCCACGCTGGAACTGGCCGGGCGCGTGCTGCTGGGGCTGCCGGCGGATGCGGCGATGCTGTAACCGCGCGGCGGATTGTTAACCCTGTTTTCGTTGACTCGTGCTGATGAACGGCAGACCCTTCGCATCGCCACGTGGGGACGTACGGCGAGTGGGGAGTATATCATGTTCAAATCGTTTCTGGCCGGAACCGTGGTTGCCGGCGCTATTCTGGCTGCGGTGCCGGCGTCGGCACAGGCCGTGGGCTCCGCCAGCCTTGCAACATTGCGCAACTGCAATCTGGTTGGCGCCGGCGAAAACTGCGATGGCACCGGGCCGGGCCAGCAAATTGCCGCCAATCAATATGGCGGCGGAACCGGCGTGGGCGGCGGCAACGATTTCATGCCATCGGCCGGCAATCGCGCCTGGTCGTTCGTGACATTCGACAATGCGCTCGATCTGCCGGAAATCCGCGCCTTCACCGTGGCCACTGGCAATCTTCGCATGAACATCAATGCCACGGCCTTCCAGACCTATACCTGGACGGGCGCTGCACCGGTGGATTTCTCGATCACCGGCGCGCTGCATATCGTCAACAGTTCGGCCAGCCCGGCCGGCGGTGCCCGGCCCAGTGGCGCAATCTACAGCCAGTATGTCGGCATCTGGGATCCGGCCATCATCGCCGGCCTCACAACCGCAGAGGAATTGTTCACGGCGCTGTTCTACTCGCCGTGCGGCACGGCCGGCGTGCTGGGCACTGCAACCGGCGGCGGCACGCTGACCGGCGGGGAGGCGACGTTGACGGTAACGACCGCGGCCTGCTCAGCCAGTTCGCTCACGCTGGCACCGGGCCAATCGGTGCTGGTGGTGGCCGGCCTGCAATTGCCGGTCAACCGCGGTGGCTTTGCCGATTCCAGTGCCACCTTTGCCACCCGGCTGGGCGACGATCTGGCGCCGGAGGTGCAGGCGCAGGTGACCGCCGGGCTGGCATCGGCCATCGCGCAGGGGGCACCGATCGACGTTATCGGATCGCCTGGCAGCGTGCCCGAACCATCAAGTTGGGCGATGCTGATCGCCGGCTTTGGCCTGGTGGGCGCATTGGCGCGCCGCCGCGCGTCTGTGCGCACCTGACGAACAGGGCCGGGGCGGCAGCGGCTTGCCCCGGCATTGGTCAGGCCAGATTGCGTTTGAACAGCTGGCCGATCAGGTGAGTTGACGCTTCAGCAGCCGGCGAAACAGCCACCAACTGCCTACAGCGTACAGCACCACGTTGATGCCGATCACCATCGTCCAGAATTGCACCGGTTCAAAGCCGTCCATGATGCCGAAGCGCGGATTGGTCAGCGGCTGGCTGATCCCGGCCATCATCAGGCCAAGCCAGCTGTAAGCCATCTGGATCTTGTGACCCCGCAGGTCTGCCGGCCGGCGATGCCGCAGCCATTGGCGAAGTGCCCACATGCCGCTGCCAAGCGAGAACAGGCTGACCAGCGCCAGGATATGAAAGGGCAGGAACGGCGTTCCGGGCCGGAAACTGGCCAATGCCCCAAAGTTGCACAGCAGCATCGCCGGCACATAGATGCGTCCGATCAGGGCGTGCGCCGGCGTGCCCTGGCGGGCAAGCAACTGATAGAGGCCGAGCGGCAGCGATATGAGGGCGGCGATCAGATGGGCGAGCAGCAGGGGTGACAGATTGGCGAGCATTTACAGGGCTCCATAAGCGGTTGATGCCGCCGGATTGACCAATCGCCGCCGCTTGCCGCAACGCCGCTTTCGCCTATCATGCCAGCTGCTTCGTCAATCCTGCCGGGGACCGGATTCACGCATCGTGGAATCGACGCTCAGCCTTGATCGCTCCGCTGCGCCGCCGCTGCGCCCGATGCTCGCCGGCAGCCTGTTTGCCGTGGCGCTCTGCACGCTCACCGGTCCGTTTGGCACCGTCAACCTGCCGCTGGCCAGCCGGCTGGTGTTCTGGTTGGTGCTGATCGGTTGGAACAGCGTGAAATGGTGGCTCTGGTATGGCTGGGTGGGTCCGCGGATCACCAGCCGGCGCAGCGCGCTGGTGATGGCGCTGCTCGGCGCACTGCTGCTGAATGCCACGCTGCCGATTGAAATTGATCTGATGTTTCGCGCGGTGGGCAGGCCGCAGGCACTGCCTTGGGCTGATCTCTATCTGTCGGCGCTGCTGATAAGTGGTTCGATCTCAGCGCTGGTTGCGGTTGTTGGCGTTCAGCGGCCGGCCGAGAGGCCAGGCGCTGCCGGCGAAGCGGTCGCACCCTCCCTGTTGGCGCAGCGCGCCGGCCTGCCCGATCTGGACGGCGTGCGACACGTGACGGCGGAGGATCATTATCTGCGGCTGGTGATCGCGGGCGGCGAAGGCGAATATCGCCGTCCGCTGGTGCTGTTCCGCCTGAGCGACGCCCTGCCCGAACTGGCCGCCCACAACGGCCTGCAGGTGCACCGCAGCGCCTGGGTGGCGCGCTGTCATGTGGTGGGCGCGCGGCGGACAGGCCGGCGCTGGCTGCTGGTGCTGGCCGATGGCAGCGAGCAGGCGGTGAGTGAGACCTTCCTGCCCGCCGTTCGCGCCGCCGGCTGGCTTCAGACGAAGCTGTAGGGGTCCACGTCCACCACCACCCGCACCGCAGATGGCAGCGGCACGCGGGCCAGCCAGTCGCGCAGGATCGCCGGCAGCGACAGATCGCGCCGGGCCTGCACCAGCAGCCGGTGGCGGTGGCGGCCCCGCAGCATGGCCAGCGGGGCGGGGGCCGGCCCCAGCACCAGCAGGCCATCGGCGCGCGGCGCAGCGGCCCCCAGCGCATCGGCAGCGCTTTTGGCGGCGCTGGCATCCTCGGCACTGACGATCAGCGCGGCAAGGCGCCCGAATGGCGGCAGGCCCAGATCGCGGCGGGCGGCGATTTCGGCGGCAAAAAAGGCCTGCGCATCGCCGCTGGCCAGCGCCTGCATCAGCGGTGCATGCGGCTGATGCGTCTGGATCAGCACGCGGCCCGGCTTGGCCCCGCGTCCGGCGCGCCCGGCGGCCTGCACGATCTGCTGCCAGGTGCGTTCCCCGGCGCGCAGATCGCCGCCGGTCAGGCCCAGATCGGCGTCCACCACGCCCACCAACGTCAGATCGGGGAAATGATAGCCCTTGGTCACCATCTGCGTGCCGATGATGATGTCCACCTCGCGCGCCTCCACCGCTGCCACCAATTGGGCGGCGCGCGCCGGGGAGGTGATGGTATCGCTGGTAACGATGGCGGTGCGCGCCGCCGGGAACAGCCGGCGCACCTCCTCGGCAATGCGCTCCACGCCCGGCCCGCAGGCGGCCAGACTGTCGGGCGCGCCGCATTCCGGGCAGGCATCGGGCACCGGCATCTGATGGCCGCAATGATGGCAGGCCAGCCGGCGCGACAGCCGATGCTCCACCATCCACGCGGTGCAGTTGGGGCACTGGATGCGGTGGCCGCAGGTGCGGCACAGGGTGAGCGGGGCATAGCCGCGCCGGTTGAGGAACAGCAGGGATTGTTCAGCCTTCGCCAGCGTCTGTTCCAGCGCCGCCACCAGCACCGGTGACAGCCAGTGGCCGCGCGTGGGTGGATGGCGCGTCATGTCGGTCAGCGCCGTCTGTGGCAGTTCGGCGCCGCCGTAACGGCCGGGCAGGTGCAGATGAGCATAGGTGCCGCGCTGGCTGAGCACCTGCGTTTCGATTGCCGGCGTGGCGGTGGCCAGCACCACCGGCAGGCCCTCCATGCGCCCGCGCATCACCGCCACATCGCGGGCGTGATAATGCACGCCCTCCTCCTGCTTGAAGCTGGCTTCGTGCGCTTCATCGACGATGATGAGCTTCAGATCGGCATAGGGCAGGAACAGCGCCGATCGCGCGCCCACCACCACGCGGGCGCGGCCATCGGCGATCGCGGCCCACGCGGCGCGGCGCTCGCTGGTTTTCAGATCGCTGTGCCACGCTACCGGCTGGCAGCCGAAGCGCGCGGCAAAGCGCGCGAGCCACGGCGCGGTGAGCGCGATTTCCGGCACCATCACCAGCGCCTGCCCGCCCTGCCGCAGCGCCTCTGCCACCGCTTCGAAATAGACCTCGGTCTTGCCCGAACCGGTGACGCCTTCCAGAAGGAAGGGTGATTGCCTGCCCGCTGCCACGGCGGCGACCAGCGTATCGGCCACGCTGCGCTGATCGGCAGACAGGGTGGGCGGCGCATGATCGGGATCGGGCAGGGGTGGGCTGGCATCGCCGGACACCTGTT
>DAITMD010000193.1:0-4909 GCA_036835345.1 Sandarakinorhabdus sp.
GCCGGCAGCGGATCAAACGGCCACACCGCCCAGTTCAGCCGGTGCAGCAGGCGCATGGCGGTGAGCGTCGCCTTGCCGACCTGGCTTGCCCCCAGCAGCACGAAATTGGAGGTGGGCACGCCAAGGCCGCTGTCCTTGTAGACCTGTTCGGTCACCCGCAGATACGCGCGCAGATGGCGCGGCCCGTCATCCTTGCCCAGCCAGAAGGCCTGACGCCGATGCTGGATGAAGCCATGACCGCCCAGATCGTCCTCGGCTTCGCACACCGCCTCCACTTCGGCCCACAGGTCGCGCGCGGGCTGCGTGAAGGGCGGCACCGCAGCAAAGCCGAAGCCGGCATCCATGCCCACCAGCACGTCGCCCGACAGACCGGCCAGCCACTCGAACGCCGCCAGGCGTGACCACAGACCGCCGGGCGGCAGCACCAGCTCGGGCGGCGCATCACCGGCCTCGCAGCTTGCGATCTGGATGGAGGCGTGCCGGCGGCCCCTGGCGCCCGACCAGTCGATGCCGACGAACCGGGTGAACCTCACAACCCCCGGGCCTTGCGCTGGGCGGCGGAGGCATGGCCGGCCCAGGCCCGTTCCACCAGCACGGCGATGCGATCGGGATCGGCGGTGCCCAGCCGCGCCAGCACCGCCGGCCAGCCGACATAATGCGGGGTCTGGAAGAAGCAGTCGGGATCGGTGGCCATCAGCATGTCCACCTCATCCAGCCCGGCGCGCAGCACGACATGATCCGGCGTCTTGCCGATGACCACGACCATCTTGCCGCGCACCAGCACCGCATCGCGGCCATAGCTGGTGCCCGGCGTCGTGCCGGGCAGCGCCAGGGCCAGCGCCGCCACCTCGTCCCAAGTCATGGCGATCCCCTTGGCTCGGCCCGCTGCACCGCTTCGCGCCGCCGCGCCCATTCGGCCAGGCGCTCGGCGATGCGCGCCTCGAAGCCGCGTGGCGAGGGCGTGTAGAGCGTCTGCGCCGCCATGGCTTCGGGCCAGTAATTCTGCCCGGAAAAGCCATCGGGCGCATCATGATCATAGGCATAGCCCTGACCATGGCCCAGATCCTTCATCAGCCGGGTCGGCGCGTTCAGGATGTGCGGCGGCGGACCGAGAGAACCGGTCGCGGCGGCCAGCTTTTTTGCAGCCTTTTCGGCGACATAGGCGGCATTGGATTTGGGTGCCGTCGCCAGATAAAGGCAGGCGTGGACGATGGCCAGTTCGCCTTCGGGACTGCCCAGAAAATCATAGGCGTCTTTCGCATCCAGGCAGACGCGAAGGGCATTGCTGTCGGCCAGGCCGATATCCTCGCTGGCAAAACGCACCAGCCGCCTGAGCAGGTAAAGCGGCTCCTCGCCCGCCACCAACATGCGCGCCAGCCAATAGAGCGCGGCATCGGGATCAGAGCCGCGCAGGCTTTTGTGCAGGGCGGAGATCAGGCCGTAATGGCCTTCGCGGTCCTTGTCATAAACGGGCATTCGGCGCTGCAGGAAGGCGGCCAGCGCGGCAGCATCCATTTGCGGCCCATCACCCAGCGCCAGCAGTGTTTCCGCCTGCCCCAGCAGAAAACGGCCATCGCCATCGGCCGACGCAACCAGGGCAGCGCGGGCATCCGCATCCACCGGCAGCCCCCGGCCGGCAAGTGCCTCCGCGCGCGCCAGCAATTCGTTCAGCGCCGCATCGTCCAGCCGCCGCACGATCAGCACGCGGGCGCGCGACAGGATGGCGGCGTTCAGTTCAAAGCTCGGATTTTCGGTGGTGGCGCCCACCAGCGAGATGGTGCCGTCTTCCATCGGCCCCAGAAAACCATCCTGCTGGGCGCGGTTGAAGCGGTGGATCTCGTCAACGAACAACAGGGTGCGCCGGCCAGCCCGCGCGGCCTCACGCGCCTGCCCGAACAATTTCTTCAGATCGGCAACGCCGGCGAACACGGCGGAGATGGCCACGAAGTCCATGCCCACCGCATCGGCCAGCAGGCGGGCGATGCTGGTCTTGCCGGTACCGGGCGGCCCCCACAGTATCAGGCTGGACAGGCTGCCCGATGCTACCATGCGGGTGATGGCGCCATCCGGGCCGGTGAGCGCATCCTGCCCCACGACGTCGCCAAGCCGTGCCGGGCGCAGGCGCTCGGCCAGCGGAGCTTCTGCCGCATCGGGGGCGTCTTTGCTGCCAAACAGGTCCATGGCGCTGCTTGTCGTGCCATCGCCGGCGCAGCGCAAGCTTTCAGCTCTTGAACCAGGCCTCTACCGTGCCGGTCAGCTTGATGGTCAGCGGGTTGCCCTTGCGATCAAGGCTCTTGCCGGCGGCAACACGGATCCAGCCTTCGGAAATGCAATATTCCTCGACATTGGTGCGTTCCGCGCCATTGAAGCGGATGCCCACCCCGCGCTGCAGCAGTTCCCAATCGTGGAAATCGCTGCGCGGATTGACCGAAAGCCGGTCAGGCGGTGCATCCGTGGCAGGGCTGGCTGCAGGTTCGGGGTTATCAGTCATGGCGCGCTCATAGGCGGGCGCGGGCGGCCGGGCAAGAAAAAGGGGCCGCAGGCTGGTGCCCGCGACCCCGTTCTTCAGCCCTTGGCGGCGATCAACCCTCGGCGGGCTCTTCGTCCACCGGCAGGGTGCCGGGTTCGGCGTTGGCGTCGAAGGCTTCGGTGAAGCCTGCTTCCTCACGCTCGGCGGTGGCGGCAATGTCCACACCCTTGGCCTGCAGCTCGGCTTCTTCCGGCGAACGGGCGATGTTGACCTTGACCAGCACCACGACTTCCGGATGCAGCGCGACCTTCACGTCATGCACGCCCAGGGTCTTGATCGGCTTGTCCAGCACGATCTGGTTCTTGTGGGCCTTGTGGCCGCCATGGGTCAGCGCTTCGGCGAGGTCACGCGCGGCAACCGAACCATAAAGCTGGCCAGTGCCCGACGCGGCGCGGATCATGACGACGCTGGCGCCTTCGATGTCCTTGGCTTCGGAACGGGCGATGTCGCGGCGCTTGGCGTTGTCGGCCTCGATGCGGGCGCGATCGGCTTCAAAGCGGGCCTTGTTGGCTTCGGTGGCGCGCAGGGCCTTGCCGCGCGGCAACAGGAAGTTGCGCGCAAAACCCGGCTTCACATTGACGACATCGCCAATGCTGCCCAGCTTTTCGACGCGTTCCAGCAGGATGACATGCATCTTTTCTGCTCCTTACTTCACAAGGTAGGGCAGCAGGCCCAGATGGCGGGCGCGCTTGATGGCCTTGGCCAGTTCGCGCTGCTTCTTGGCCGAAACCGCGGTGATGCGGGCCGGCACGATCTTGCCCCGTTCGGAAACAAAACCCTGCAGCAGGCGCACATCCTTGTAATCGATCGCCGGCGCATTGGCGGCAGCGAACGGGCAGGATTTGCGGCGGCGGAAGAATGGACGTCCCATGATATCTCTCCCTTACATCGCTGCGCGCGGTTCGCGGCGGGGGCGGTCGCCCCGGCCATCGCCGCGCGGCGCGGCGCCATCACGGTCACGGCCGCCTTCGCGGCCACCATCGCGATCACCGCGGCCTTCACGGCCCTCGCGGTCACCGCGGCGGGTCATCGCCGACGGCTCTTCAGCCAGCGCATCAACGCGCACCGTCATGAAGCGGATGATGTCTTCGTTCAGGCCAACCTGACGCTCCAGCTCGGCCAGAGCGGCCGGCGGCGCATCGATGTTCAGCAGCACATAATGCGCCTTGCGGTTCTTGGCGATGCGATAGGCCAGCGTGCGCAGGCCCCAATATTCATGACTGTGGACCGTGCCCTTGCCATCGGCGAGGATGTTGGTGAAGCCTTCCAGCAGCGTTTCCACCTGAGCGGTCGTCAGGTCCTGGCGCGCAAGGAAGACATGCTCGTAAAACGGCATGTGTATCTCTCCGTTGCCGATCGTTGACGGGGCACCATGCCCACGCCCCTCCGGCTTGCTTTGCTCACCGCACCAGGCAGGCCCGGCACGGCGAAGGCGCGGCTATGGCGGTTCACGTGCCTGATTGCAAGCGATTCCCCGGCTTTCAGGCGTTCAGCCGCTGTTTCACCACCCGGATCAGGCTGGGCAGATCGGGGATGGCGGTGAAATCGGCGGCGCTCACCAGTTCCGTCAATTGCCCGCCCTGTTCCACCGCCACCAGCGGCAGCGGCCAATCAGCGGCCTGCGGAAAGGCGGCGCGGAAATCCGGGCGGTGATGAAACAGCAGCTCCATGCCCAGTTCGTCCAAAAACGCCCGCCAGTCGCGCTTCATCGATGTCAGCCCATAGGTGACAGCGCAGAGCTGACATTCATAGGTGCCGGGCGACACGATCTTGTGAACGCTGTCCATCACCCCGGCCAGAAGCCCGGCATTGGCGTTGTAAACAAGGACGAGACGGCGCGTCATCCTGCCGCCGAAAGGGCGGATTTGCCCCGCTTCACCATCAATTTGTTGAGCGCGTTCACATAGGCGCGGGCGCTTGCCACCAGCGTATCGGTGTGGGCGCCGGTGCCGCGCACGGTGCGGCCATTTTCGGCCAGCACCACGCTCACTTCCGCCTGCGCGTCGGTGCCGGCGGTCACCGCGTGTACCTGATAAAGGTTCAACACGGCATCATCGTGCGGCACCAGCTTGCGGATGGCATTGAACAGCGCATCCACCGGGCCGTTGCCGCGCGTCGCCGCTGTCACTTCCTCGCCATCAACGGCCAGCGTCAGGATTGCCCTTTGGGGCCCGTTGCTGCCGCAATAGACCTCCACCTCGGTGACCTGGATACGGTCGTGGCCGCGCAGCACTTCGTCGTCCACCAGCGCAACAATATCCTCGTCGAACACCTGCTTCTTGGCATCGGCCAGATCCTTGAAGCGCTTGAAGGCATCGCCGAACTCATTGTCGGACAGGCTGTAACCCAGTTCCGCCAGCTTCGACCGGAAGGCGGCGC
>DAITMD010000194.1:0-4871 GCA_036835345.1 Sandarakinorhabdus sp.
TGATCTGCGCGGCGGCCAGCATCACCGGGATCGACACCAGCCCCAGCCAGCCATGAATGTTGAGCACATGCACGCCCGCCAGCTGCCGGAACAGGAGGTTGCCGATGGCCCAGCACAGCGCCGCCGCCACCGTGAGCAGGATGCCGATGCGCTCAGAGGCAATGGCGGGATCAAAGCCCATCACCACCACCCCCACAAAGCTGAGCGCGATGGCGGTGATGCGCGGCCAGTAGATGCGCTCCTTCATCACCACCACCGCCAGGATCAGGCTGAACGGCACGCCCAGTTGCCCGACGATAGACAGGGCGGAAAGATTGTCGGCCAGCGCGAACGACAGCGCGCCCAGCGTCATGAACAGCGCGCCGGCAATGAAGCCCGCGGCCAGGATCAGGTGCATCTTGCCCGGCAGCCAGCGGATGAATGGCAGGCAGACGATAGTGGCGATGCAATAGCGCAGCAGCACCGAGGTGAGCGGACCGGCGGTGGTGACGGCCTCTTTCACCGCCACGATGTTGCACGCCCACACCACATCGATGGCCAGGATCATGGCAAGATGCAGCGGCTTCATGCGCGGCGGCCGGTCAGCAGGTCATAGGCGGCATTGATTTCGGCCATGCGGGTTTCGGCGATGCGGATGAACTCCGCCGGCACGCCTTCGGCCAGGGCGCGATCGGGGTGATAGCGTTTGACCAGCGCATGATAGGCCGCCTTGATGGCAGCGGCATCGGCGCCCGGTTCGATGTTCAAGATCGCCCACGGATCATCGGCGGCCGGTGACAGATGGCGGCGCCGGATGCGCGCCTGCGCCGCCGCGTCAAAGCCCAGCAGACCCGCCACCTGTTCCAGATAGGCCAGTTCGGCCTCGTGGAAACCGTCCACCGCCGCGATCAGCCACAGCGCATCCAGCAGATCCTCCAGCGTGGGCGATCCGGCGCCCAGCAGATCGGCGGCCTGGGCGGCATAGGCTTCGAAACCGGCCATCGAGGTTTTGGCCAGATCATAAAATCGCCGGGCGTTGTCGGCCTCCCTCGGCTCGACATGGAACAGGCGCTGAAAGGTGGCGAACTCGGCCGCTGTCGGCTCGCCATCGGCGCGCGCCATCTTGGCGGCCAGCGCGATGGCGGCAATGGTGAAGGCGACGCGGCGGCGTTCCTGCGTGGCTTCGGGCCGGCGGGCCAGCGCGGCATCCACCGCGCCGCCGGCGGCCGCGCCGGCAAGTGCGCCGAGTGGGCCGCCGATCACCAGGCCCAGTGCCGTGCCGGCCAGCGTTGCCCAGATGCCCATGGCCCGGGGACTTAAGGGATAATTGTCGCCGGGGGAAGGTCAGTGCGCGGCGGTTATGGCCGCAACGCCCGACAGGGCCAGCTGTTCGTGCAGTTCCGCCTGCAGCCGCGCCAGCGCCGCTTCGTCGCTGGCCTCGGCCCGCGCCACCAGCACATCCTGCGTGTTGGAAGCGCGCAGCAGCCACCAGCCGTCGGCGCGCATCACCCGCGCGCCATCGGTTTCGTTCACCGTCGCACCCGCCGCCTTCAGCCTGGCCAGCACCTCATCAACCACGGCGAACTTGCGATCCTCGCTGGACTGGAAGCGCATTTCCGGGGTGTTGACCATTGCCGGCATCGCATCCTTCAGCGCTGTCAGGCTGCCGCCCAGCGCATGCACAGCCTCGATCAGGCGGACCGCGCCCAATATGCCGTCGTCCACGCCGTGCCAGCGGTGCGCGAAAAATATATGGCCGCTCATCTCGCCGGCGATGGGCGAGGTCACTTCCTTCATCTTGGCCTTGATCAGGCTGTGGCCGGTTTTCCACATCAGCGGCGTGCCGCCCAATTCGGCGATCCGGTCAAACAGCGCCTGGCTGGCCTTCACATCGGCGATCACCGTGCTGCCCGGCACATCGCGCAGCACAAGTTCGGCCAGAATGGACAGAAGTTGATCGCCCCACACCACCCGGCCCTGACCATCGACAGCGCCAATCCTGTCGGCATCGCCATCAAAGGCCACGCCGAAATCGCAGCCCTTTTCCAGCACGGTGCGCTTCAGGTCTTCCAGATTGGCTTCAACGGTGGGATCGGGGTGGTGGTTGGGGAACGTGCCGTCAACTTCAGTGAACAGCAGATGGTGGGTGCCGGGCAGGATGCGGGTGAGTTTTTCCACCACCGGGCCGGCAACGCCGTTGCCGCAATCCCAGGCGATGGTGAACGCGCCGCCGCGAAAATCGGCCGTCAGCGCCTCCGCATAGCGATCCATGATATAGAGCGTGCGGGCGCTGCCGCTGCCGCTGTCCCAATCACCGGCAGCCGCCATCTGGCCCAGCGCGCGGATATCGGCGCCAAAGAACGGCCGGTCCTTAAGCATCATCTTGCAGCCGTTCCAGTTCGGCGGATTGTGGCTGCCGGTGACCATCAGGCCGGCATCGGCACCGCATTCGAACACGCTGAAATACAGCATCGGGGTGGGGCCAAGACCGATATCGATCACGTCGCAGCCGGCTGCCATCAGGCCTTCGGCCACGGCAGCAGCCAGAGCCGGCGAGGATTCGCGGCCATCGCGGCCCAGCATCACCAGCTTGCCCCCGCCCCGCCGGACCGCCGTGGCGAAACTGCGGCCGATGGCGCGGGCATCGGCGCTGGTCAGGCTGTCGCCAACGATACCGCGAATGTCATATTCGCGCAGCGCGGTGGGGTGAAACTGGTGGGACATCACTGGGTTCCAATCTGTTGGTTGGCGCTTTCTGGCGGGCAAAGATGATGATCCGGTTACGCCTCGTCAGACACGCGGCGCTTTTCGGCAGCAAGAATCAGGAGATCGCGCGCCTCGGTGAGCGCCTGCGCTGCCGCATCGCTGCCGCCGGCATCGGGATGCGCCGTGGCCATGGCGCCGCGCCATGCCTGCCAGATGACTTCAGATGGCGCATCGGCCGGCACGCCCAGCAGCTGCGCAGCGCGGGCCAGTTCATCGGTTCGGCCCGCCGGCAGCCGATCATGCCACAGCCACCATGCCGCCGCCCCGGCCGCCGCCAGCGCGCCCAGCAGGATGCGCCCGCTGGTGAGGAAACGCACCGCCAGCAGCCCGCCCGCCGCCGCGCCGCCGATGCGGATCAGATTGGGGATCAGCAGGCCCTGATTGTGCAGCCACCAGGCCAGCGCCGCCACGGCCAGAACCGCAATGGCCATCAGGCGGCCAGTTCAATGCCGCCGGGCAGGTTGAGACCGGCAATCAGCGCGCGCAATTCGGAACGCGCCGCCACGTGCGACAGGGAGAAATCGGTCAGCGCCTCGCGGTCGAGCAGGGTGAGGCCGCGCGGGAAGAATTCGCGGTAGATGACGCGTTCCGACAGGCCGGGCAGCACGCGAAAGCCGATGCGTTTCGACAACACTTCAAGCGCTGCGCCCACGCGCTGCTTGTTGCGTGCCTCCAGGGTGGACAGGCGGTTCCTGAGCACCACCCAGTCCATCTGCCGGTTTTCGGTGCGGGCGCGGCGGGTGCGGGCTTCCCACACCAGTTCGGAATAGAAGCTGGGCTTTTTCACTTCGAAATTTTCGCCGTCCACTTCGCCGATCAGATCGAAATCCACGAAACTGTCGTTCATCGGCGTCACCAGCGTGTCGGCACGGGCCATGGCGGCACGGGCCAGCGCCGAATCGCGGCCGGGCGAATCGACCACGATAAAATCCAGCACGCTGGCCTGTTGGAAGCGCAGCGCCAGTTCGGTTTCGCCTTCCGGCCCGTCGGCGACCACCACCACATCAGGGGCTTTCAGGGTGAGGCCATGGCGCTGCCCATGGTGCCAGCGGTTTTCCAGATAGCGGGTGGAGGTGCGCTGCCGGTGATCGAGATCGATCAGCGCCACGCGCTGCCCGGCCAGCGCCAGGGCGACACTGATATGCACGGCGGTGGTGGATTTGCCGGTGCCGCCCTTTTCATTGGCCAGCACGATCACATGAGCGCTCAAGCGTGAGGTCCCCGGTTGATGGTCGGGCTTGCGGCTTGTCGCCGTTTCGCCCACAGCGCCTGCGATACGTGATTGCCCGGCAAGGGCCAAGCCGAAAGGCACAGATGACGGCTCCTCTCCCAATCGTGCGCACACCTGCCGAACTGCGCGCCGCCGTGCAGGGCTGGCAGCGCAGCAGCAGACGCGTGGCGCTGGTGCCCACCATGGGCGCGCTGCACGCCGGCCATCTGGCGCTGGTGACCAGCGGGCTTGAACTGGCCGATGTCGCGGTCGCCTCCATCTTCGTCAATCCGAAACAGTTCGGTCCGGGCGAGGATCTGGAACGCTATCCGCGCGATGAAGCCGGCGATGCGGTCAAGCTGGCCGGGAGCGGGTGCAGCCTTTTGTACGCACCTGATGTGGCCACCATGTATCCGCCGGGCTTTGCCAGTTTCGTGCGGGTGTCGGGCCTGCCCGATCTGTTGTGCGGGCGGGTGCGGCCGGGGCATTTCGATGGCGTCGCCACCGTGGTGGCCAAGCTGCTGAGCGCAGCGCAGGCCGATGCGGCGGTGTTCGGGGAGAAGGACTGGCAGCAGCTGGCGATCATCCGGCGCATGGCGGCCGATCTGGATATCGGCACGCAGATCCACGGCTGCGCCATCGTGCGCGACGATGATGGCCTGGCCCTGTCCAGCCGCAACGCCTATCTGTCGGTGGATGAACGCGCCCGCGCGCTGGCGCTGCCGCAGACGCTGCAGGCGACGCGGGCGGCGATCCTGAACGGGATGCCGGTGGCAGCGGCGCTGGCCGCGGGCGAACGCAGCATCAAGGCGGCCGGTTTTGCCCGGCTGGATTATCTGGAACTGGTGGACGGGGAGACGCTGCACAGCCTGCCGGCCCCGGCACCGGGCGCGCGGCTGATGGCGGCCGGCGTGAT